>DASSZK010000318.1:0-3916 GCA_035702845.1 Acidimicrobiales bacterium | reverse complement strand
GGGTGGGCGACGAGATCTTGTGCGGGGTGGCGTCGTGCATTATGGAGCGTATGGGCGGGGATGATGTGCTGGCGCGCTTCGGCGGGGAGGAATTTGTCGCCTTACTGCCAGGGTCCGGTATAGACCAAGCCAAGGCGTTGGCTGAATGTTGGCGCCAGACCTGCCTCGAGGTAAAAGTGCAAGCGGGAGAGGCATGGGTGGGCGTGACGATCAGTGCGGGGGTCGCACAGCTCCCTGCGACCGGGAGCGGGGAGAGCATCGTCGCGCTGGCAGACGAGGCGCTATATTGCGCCAAGGCCGAGGGGAGGAACAGGGTGATTGAGTGGAGCCCGCGCTCTGAACCATTAAATTTGAGCCTCGCCAGCCGCGTGTTCGCAGAAAAGGCCACGGTCGCACCGGACGCCGGTTTACGCAGCGGAAAAGACTGATGTCATCCCCGAGCCCGAACCAGGTTGACAGCGACTGGCGCAATCGCGCGTCGCCGCCCTCGCCCACCCAGGCGATACACACCGGACATCCGAGCGCCTCCCTGGTCATGGCTCAGCCGAAGTTCCTAGAGCAGGGAGCCGGATAGCAAACAATTACTACGGGCCCTCAACGGGGGCCGTAAAACGCGCCAATCCGAGCGAGCATTCGCCAGGGGTTCAGGCGTCCTTGTCGCTGATGACGAAGACCTGGGCGCCGCCCACTATGTCGCTTATCAAGTTGTACAGCGACGCCGCCAGCATATTGACGAAAACTCCAATTAGGCAAAGTACTGCGCCGATGGCGGAGCCCCAGATCAAAGCGGTCAATGGGTGCAACTTGAAAGTCGTGAGCGCGAACAGCGAACGGACCAGCTTCTCCGCGCTGGTGATGACGCCGAAGGCAGCGGCCACGTTCCACAACACAATGCCAGCCACTATCAGCACGACCAGGACGCAAAGGTAAAAGATCAGCGACACCTTGGCTACGCTCAGCACGTCGATGCGCCGCACCACCCTGCGGCTGTGCACGTCACGGACCACCTGAGGCCGGCGCCCTCGCTGCTGGGGAGCCGGCTGGCGAGTACCGCCCGCCGGGACCGCCCCGGGTGGGCGGGGCCGGTTCTGGCCCGGAGGACCGGGCGGGTAACCAGTACGCCCGGCTGGCCCTGGACCTGGCGCGCGCTGCGCGCCGGCAGGCCCGCGCGGTGGTGCCGGCGCCCTCATACCGGGCTGCACCCGCGTGGGAGCGGCCCGGCCATCGGGAGGAAAGACCGGTCCCGGTCCCTGGCTGTAGCGCGGCATAGCGGAAGTGGCACTCTCCCATCCAGGAGGCTTCTCAGGGGCGCGCCCAACTCGACCAGTCATGGACCGGCCTGCCTGCCCGGGGACTACTTCAGCCATTACTCCTCATCTACAGCAAGCACGGGCGCTACCGACGCAACTTCTTGCCCGGAGTCCAGGGCCACCACCCTAACGCCAGTTGCGTCCCTTCCCTGGCTAGAGATATCCCGTGCGGCAAGGCGCACGACGACGCCCGCCGAGGAGATAACGAGGATCTCATCGTCGATCCCCACTGTGAAGGCTGCAGCCACACCCCCGCGCTTGTTGGTTAGGCGTATCCCTCGCACACCCTGGCCACCGCGGCCCTGGCGGTTGAAGTGGTCGAGCTGGGTGCGCTTGCCGTAACCGGCCGTGGTCACCATCAGGATCGATGAGTCGTCACGAGCCATATCAGCTGCTACGACCTGGTCTTCTGGCCGTAGGGCCATACCGCGCACGCCGGCGGCATCTCGCCCCATGGCCCTTACGTCCCCCTCGGAGAACCGGATCGTCTGGCCAGCCCGGCTCACCATGAAGATGTCGTCCTCGCCGGTGGTGACGATGACCGCCACCAGTTCGTCCCCGTCGCGAAGGTTCAGCGCGATGAGGCCGTCTCTGCGGCTGCGGTCGTACTCGGCGAAGGCCGTCTTTTTGACCTGGCCCTGGCGAGTGGCGAAAAACAGGAACTTGTCCGCAGAGAACTCGCGCGTGTCGATCAACGCCTCGATGCGCTCACCGGGGGCAAGCGGGAGGAGGTTGACGATGGCGGTGCCGCGAGCCGTGCGCTCCTGCAGGGGGACCTCATAGGCGCGCAGCCGGTAGACGCGGCCCAGGTTGGAGAAGAAGAGCAGGTAGGAGTGGGCGGTGGTGTGGATGACCTTGGAGACGATGTCGGCCTCACGCAGGTTGGTCCCCCTCACGCCCCGCGTACCCCGCCCCTGGGTCCGGTACGTCGAGGCGGCAACCGCCTTGATGTAGCCAGCCCGGGTCATGGTGACGACCAGCTCGCCGTCCTCGATCAGATCCTCGACGGACATCTCGCCGGGGTCGATGGTGACTTCGGCCAAGCGAGGGGTGGCGTAGCGGGAGCGGACCTCCGCCAGTTCGGACTTGATCACCTGGTGGAGGCGCCCCTCGTCGGCCAGGATCGACTCCAGCTCCGCGATCGTGTCGCGCAGTTTCGCCATCTCTTCTTCGAGGTCGGCCCGGCCGAGCCGGGTGAGGCGGGCCAGCTGCATGTCGAGGATGTGCTCCGCTTGCACGTCGGAGAACTCGAATGGTGCACCCATCAAGCGCTCGCGGGCCTCGGAGCGGCTTTCGGACTCACGTATGGCGGCGATGATGGCGTCGATCATGTCGAGGGCCTTAATGAGCCCCTCGACGATGTGGGCGCGGGCCCGGGCCCGGCGCAAGCGGAACTGCGAGCGGCGTGTGACGACGTCCACCTGGTGGGCGACGTAAGCCTCCAGCGCCGACTTGAGGTTCAGCGTCCGGGGGCCACCGTTTACCAGCGCCACCATGTTGACCGGGAAGCTCGTTTGTAGCCCAGTGAGCTTGTAGAGGTTGTTGAGCACGACGTTGGCGTTGGCGTCGCGCTTTAGGGGGATGACGATCCTCGTCTCAACGCCGGCGGAGAGATCTTGTATGTCGCGGATCCCTTCGAGCTCGCGGCTGTTCACGAGCTCGGCGATGCGTACTTGGATGGTGTGTGGGCTGGCCTGGTAGGGGAGCTCACTGATGACGATCTGGGTGCCGTTGCGCGTCTCTTCGATAGTGGCCCGTGCCCTCATCCGTATCGAGCCGCGCCCGGTACGGTAAGCATCCATCATCCCTTGGCGCCCGAGGATGAGCCCACCAGTGGGGAAATCTGGGCCTTTTACAAAACGCATGAGGTCTTCGACGCTCGCCTCGGGGTTGTCGATCAAGTACGTGGTGGCGTCGATCACCTCACCCAGATTGTGAGGGGGGATGTTGGTGGCCATGCCCACTGCGATCCCCTGGCTGCCGTTGACCAACAAGTTGGGGAAGCGCGAGGGCAGTACCGTCGGCTCGTCCTCGTCGTTCAAGTAGTTGCGAGCCATGTCAACGGTTTCTTCGTCGATGCTCTCGAGCATGTGCATCGACAGGTTGGACAGGCGGCACTCGGTGTAGCGGGCAGCAGCCGGCGGGTAGTCCTGGGACCCGTAGTTACCGTGGAAATCCACCAGGGGCGAGCGCAAGCTGAACGGCTGGGCCATGCGCACCAGGGCGTCGTAGATCGCTGAATCGCCGTGAGGATGGAACCGGGCCATAGTCTCGCCGGTGACCTTGGCGCACTTCACGTGCGGGCGGTCTGGGCGGTAGCCCTGTAAGTGCATGGTGTAAAGGATGCGCCGGTGTACAGGTTTCAACCCGTCCCTGGCGTCGGGGAGCGCCCGCTGGACGATGACCGACATGGCGTACTCCAAAAAGGAGCGCTCCATCTCGACATTTATCTCTATGGGCTGGATGCCCGTACGGGTCGTGCCGTCAGCGTCGTCGGTTGTACCTGCGCCGTCAGGGCCTAGCGCCCCGTCGTCGCCCGGCCCCGGTCCCATGGTGTCTGACATCTATACGTCCAGGAACCGGATCTCGGTGGCGTTGTTGACGAT
>DASSZK010000165.1:0-26764 GCA_035702845.1 Acidimicrobiales bacterium | reverse complement strand
GGGTCACGGCGGTCGCCCGTCGGAGCGTCTCAGCTGACGCTGCTGTCGTCGTCGCCTCTAGGGGGGATCACGCCGCTGCTGTCACCGCCGTTGGCTTGTCGCTCGCTTGGGGCAACGGGCAGTTGGAGGTTGAACCGCAGTGCGGCCAGGCGGATGGCGAAGCACACGGCAAAGCCGAGGACGGGGTAGGCAGGGTTGTTTGAACCGGCGCTGTGGGCGGCAACTACGACGGCTGCACCTGCGAGGGCGGGGACGGCGTAGAGATCCTGCCTGAGAACGGTGGGGGTCTGACGGAGCAAGATGTCGCGAAGCATGCCCCCGCCGGTACCAGTGATGGCTCCGAGGATGATGGCTTGTGCGGCCCCCAGGTGGAACTCGACGGCTTTGGCGGCTCCCGTCACGCAAAAAAGGGCTAGGCCGGCGGCATCAAGGACCTGGATAACGTTCCAGATCCGCTCGAGAACGGTACGGGCCGCGAAGGCGGCCAGCCCGGCGGCTCCGGCAGCGGCCAGGTAGCGCCAGTCCCGGAACGTTGCGGGTGGGGCCCCGATCAGCAGATCCCGGATTATGCCGCCGGCTAGGGCGACTACCAGCGCCAGGACGAGCACACCGAACAAATCGAAGCGGGCACGAACCCCGGCCAGGCTACCGCTGAGCCCGAACACGAAGGTGCCGACAAGGTTGAGCCACAGGATCAGCGTGAGGTCGAAACCCTGGACCATACGTGGCATCCTTGCGCATAGGAGGTGACCATGTCCGGTAACACCCAGATCAGAGCTGTCCTCGGCGACCTGGATGGCGTCGTGGGTGATCTCGAGACCTTCTACCGGGATCTGCACGCCCATCCCGAACTGTCATTGCAAGAGCACCGCACCGCCGGCAAAGCGGCCGATCATCTGCACCAGGCCGGCTTCGAGGTAACCGCCGGGATCGGCGGCACCGGAGTGGTTGGGCTGTTGCGCAATGGCCACGGCCCTACCGTGATGCTGCGGGCGGACATGGATGCCCTGCCGGTCAAGGAGGCCACCGGGCTGGCATACGCCAGCGTCGAGGTCGCCACTGACAGCGAGGGCCGCCAGGTACCGGTCATGCACGCCTGCGGGCACGACATGCACGTCACCTGGTTGGCCGGTACCACCAGCCTGCTTGCCCGAGCAGCCGCGTCCTGGAAGGGCACTGTTGTGGCGGTCTTCCAGCCGGCGGAGGAGACAGCCCAGGGCGCCCGCGCCATGATCGGCGACGGGCTTTTTGAGCGGTTCCCCAAACCGGAGGTCATCTTGGGCCAGCACGTCATGCCCGGGCCAGCCGGTCACATCCGCGTCCGGCCTGGCACCACCCAGGCGGCCGCCGACAGCCTGCAGGTCCGCCTCTTCGGCCGTGGGGCGCACGGCTCGATGCCCGAGTCGAGCGTCGACCCAGTGGTCATGGCGGCAGCCACGGTCATGCGCCTACAGACCATCGTGTCCCGCGAGACGGCCGCGTCCCAATCCGTGGTTGTCACTATCGGAGCTCTCCAGGCCGGGACCAAAGACAACGTGATCCCCGACGAGGCAGTGCTGAAGATCAACGTCCGCAGCTTCGACGAGGCGAGCCGTCGTCACACCCTGGACGCCATCGAACGCATTGTCAACGCCGAGGCGCAGGCCTCGGGGGCGCCGAAGCCTCCGGAGATCACCACCACTGAGCACTACCCACTGACAGTCAACGATGCCGGCCGGACCGGCCGGGTGGCGGTCGCCATGCGGGCGCATTTCGGCGAGGAGCGTGTCGGCGACCTTGCGGCGCCCTACTCGGCCAGCGAGGACTTCGGGGCGTTCGGCACCAAATGGGGCGTCCCGTCGGTGTTCTGGTACGTCGGCGGCACCGACCCCGGCGCCTTCCAAGCCGCCCAGGCCGCCGGCCGGGTGGCCCAGGACATCCCCACGAACCACAACCCGAGGTTTGCCCCAGTGCTGCACCCCACCATAGAGACAGGCGTGCAGGCCATGGTCGTCGCCGCCCTCGATGCGCTCGGGGCGTGACGCATGCGAGGCTCATCCCAACGCAACCGGGCACCGCGGTGACTTGCAGTGAGTGAGGCAAGCTGCATGCCGGCCGCTTTCTTGGGTCATGGCAACCCCATGAACGCCCTGGACCACAACCGCTACACCGAGGTATGGCGGGCACTAGGTGCGAGCATCGGGCGCCCCACCGGTGTCTTGTGCATTTCCGCGCACTGGTACACCAACGCCACTGCAGTCACGTCGCAGGCTCAGCCTCGCACCATCCACGATTTCTATGGTTTCCCGCAAGAGCTGTTCGCCGTCGACTACCCAGCACCGGGAGACCCCGCACTGGCGCGCCGGGTGGTTGAATTGCTGAAGCCGACGTGGGTGGGCCTGGACAGCGACAGCTGGGGTATCGACCACGGCACATGGTCGGTCCTGGCCCACGTCTTCCCCGACGCCGACGTACCGGTAGTGCAGCTGGCGATCAACGCCACCAAACCCTTCGAGTACCACCTGGAGCTGGGCCGCCGGCTGGCTCCCCTGCGCGATGAAGGCATATTGGTCCTGGGCAGCGGCAACGTCGTGCACAACCTGCGCCGGGTGGACTGGAGCCAACCGGACGGGTCATACGACTGGGCGAGGCGCTTCGATGAAGAGGTCACCCGAGTCATGACCTCGGCTCCGGGTGACATCCTGTCGGTTGTCGACCACCGCGACTATGCGTTGGCCGTCCCCACGCCGGACCATTTCATCCCGCTCCTCTACGTCGCCGGCCTGGCCGACGCCGCCCAGGAGAGGGCCCGCGTCCTGGTAAATGGCTATGCGATGGGTTCGCTGTCCATGACGTGCTTCGCCCTGGGCGGCAAAGACGTCGCCGCCAGCGAGACCGGGGAGGCACCACCCTTGCCGCATGTGCCGGCGGACGAGCTCAATCTTTGACGTCTCGCTAACCCGGACGGAGCGGCGCCCGTCGGCCTCCGGCTACCCGTTGTCAGCGCCGGCCAGGTCAGCACCGGCCAGGTCAGCGCCGGCCAGCCACCATCCGGCCGGCGCCCTTGCTTCTCCAACACCACCCGGGATCAGTCAGTGGCGATGCCCTCGATCCCTGCGCCGATCCCGTCTACCGAGCCCAGCGAGGCGAGGGTGCCGTCCGGGTTGATGTGGTACTCGTCGAGCGCACCGGCAGCCCCGGCTTCCACGTACAGGTTGGCACCGTCCGGGGTCGCCGCGAGATCGACGTCACCTGCATCCGTGCTGCCGACTACGCCCGTTGTGCCCACTAGCGACAGCCCTCCATCGCTGCTGACGGTATAGCCGCTGATATTGCTCGACCCGGCGTTGGCTACAAAGTAGTAACCGTCAGCCGCGGTAACCCAACAGGCAGCTTTTTGGCCGTCGCCGAGCGAGGAAAGAGATGTGAGAGCTCCCCCATTTCCTGTGGAATAGGTGTGCAGGGCGCTAGCAGCAGCGTCAGTTGCCACAAGTTGGCCACCAGGGGCAAAGGTGAACGCGAACGGCACGTTCCCCGGGTCGGGGGTCACGACGGGCTCGCTCGACAAAATGCCGCCGGTGCCGACGGTAAAGACATCAAACGAGCTCGTCGAGGCCTTGGTGGTCACTATGAGCTCCGATCCGTCCGGGCTGAAACCGACTTGGCCCGGTGCTTTCAGGAAATTGGGGGGGTTCGTGCCTCCGAGCCCGAGGGACCGCGTGGAACCGGCTATCGGCACGAGGTGGTCTCCGGCGGTACGGAAACCGCTCACCGCTCCGTCGCCACCAGCGTCAAGCACGTAGACCAAGTCCCCGCTGACGGCGATGCTGTTGGGGAAATAACCACCAGAGGACAACACCTGGCGAAGGCGCGGGTAGTTGCCGTCTACCGAGAAGACCGAGATAGTCCCGCTACCCGCATTGACAGCCAGCAGGAGCCGGTGTACTGGGTCATAGACCAACGACCCCTGCGACGCCAGGCGGTCGGCTACCGACCCTTGTGCCTGGCCCCCAAGCCCACCGGTGGGGAGAACCGCACTTTCCGATACGCGGCCGTCGGGATGGCGGTCGAATACGAGGATCTGGTTGCCCGAGAGGTTGTCTGTCTGGACGAACACCTCCTGCCCGGCAGGCTGTGCCTGGGAGGGGACGTCCGTGCGTGCCTGTGCCAGAGCGGCACCAGCGGGACTGAGGGCCAAAGCTATAGCGGCCCCACCGAGGACGGCAGCGGCACGGCCAGTTTTTTTCATCATTTGATCTCCTCTTGTGTTCATCGGTCTTTCTCCGTGGGTACGCGGGCCCAGGAGCCGGCCGGCGCACCACGCGGCGCCGGACCACGGTGGTATTGTCTGGCCCAGCCCATCAAGCGTTACAACTAAAAAACATTTCTTTCGCTGCATCCGTGAACCCCTCAGATCCCGTACCTTCGCCTGTGCGACCCCCGGCGCTGAGCGGGCCCGACATCGAGTTGGTCAACGCCTTGAGGCGCGGTGACACCGCCGCGTTCGGCCGGATCGTCGACGAGTGGTCGCCCACGATGCTGCGAGTGGCCCGCTATTACGTGCGAAGCGATGCCAGTGCCGAAGACGTGGTACAAGAAGCGTGGGTGGCGGCACTAAAGGGCCTACAGGGCTTCGAGGGCCGGTCGAGCCTGCGCACCTGGGCATTGCGGATCGTCGCGAATATCGCTCGCACCTTGGCCATCAAGGAAGGACGGTCCTCCTCCCTCGCCGACCCCGGCCCAGGGGGCCCAGCCGTCGCCCGCCAGCGGTTCCAGGGCCCGGGGGAGCCGCACCCCGGGTCGTGGCGCGAAGCCCCGGCTCCGTGGCCGTCGCTGCCTGAGAGCCAGGTACTCGCGAGCGAAGCGTACGAGGTGGTGCGTGAAGCCGTCGGCACGCTGCCCGAAGCTCAGCGCACGGTCATCACATTGCGGGACCTCGACGGCCTCAGCTCCGAAGAGGTCTGTGATGTCCTAGGGATCACAGCAGGCCACCAGCGAGTCCTGTTGCACCGCGCCCGAGCTACAGTGCGCACCAGGGTGGAACCGTACTTCGCGGCTAGGAGCAGGTCATGAGGCTCTGGCGACGCCGGCGCATAAGCACGCCAGGGCTCACTTGCAACGAGGTCGTCGAGCTCGTCACGGATTACTTGGAGGGCTGCCTCGACGCCCCGACCAGGGCACGCTTCGAAACACATATCAGCTTGTGCGATGGGTGCAGCGAGTACATAGAGCAGCTGGCAAAGACCAGGGCCCTGGTGGGCGCCCTTCACGAAGAGCACCTCTCGGAGCCTGCGCGCCACCGGCTGATGAGCGCCTTTCATGACTGGCGCGAGCAAGGCCCCTAAAAGCCTAGGTTTGGGGGCGTGGGCTTTATGGACCGCCTTCTTGGCCGAGCCCCAGGCGGCGACCCTTTGGACGAGCGGCCCCGTCTGCCCACCCACGTCGCGTACGTGCACTGGGGCTTCGAGCGCCCACTGGCGGCCGTCGAGTGGGACATCACCATTTTGAAGGATCCGGGGAGCAGCTGCGGGCAGTACGTGTCCCTGCTCAACGGCAGCATTGACGGCGCAGCTTTCTACCTCGGCCTGCAAACAGATATGAGTTACCCGCCGACGGGTCAAGGAGCCGGGAAAGGGCTGATCTTCTCCACCTGGTGGACCTTTGACGAGGCGGACATCGACGTAGCTCCGGGAGGTTTCCAGGAGATGGGCACGCATGAGGGGCGGTTTGTGGGTGCTCGCCAGCGCTACCCCTGGACAGTCGGCGATTACCGCGTCTCGCTCGCCCGCCGGCCCGCACTGAGCCCTGGGCCGGCCGACCCAGATCATGACTGGTTCGACTTGTCGATCACCCCGCTCCAGGCGTCGGGCGCACCCCGCCCAGTGCCTTCTGGGCGGGCTTGTTGGGCAGGCGGCTTACGTTTTCGCCGGAGGCACCCAGACCGGCCCGCCACGATAGACCCGAGCGGGCTGATGTTCGCCGAGCTGTACTCCCGCGTGGACAGCTGGAGGACCGTACCCGCCTGGCACTTCGACGTCATGGCTTATGGCGACGGTGAGCCCTGCCCAAAAGGCCGTACCGAGTACCCCGCTTACCCTTTCGACCAGCGGATGCCCAACGTCAGCGCCTGGTACGACGCCGAGCGCCGGCGAGTTCGGGTGCAGATGGGCGGCGTCGACGAGCAAGCGCGCCCGGACGCCTGGAGGCAGGCCTGATCGCCTGCCGTTCGCCCCGGTGTGCTCGCACGCCGCCGAGCTAAGTACTTGCCGTCAAAACTTCAGAGCCGGAAAGCCTTCTTCGGTAAGTGGTAAGCGAAATCGGCCGCCAGTTCGGCTGCGTCTGCTGGCGAAACGCGGTGCTCGTGGACGAGGCGTGCAAGGAAAGAGCAATGCGCCCGGCGGGCGACATCGTGGCGCGCCGGGATCGAGCAATAGGCCCGTGTGTCGTCGACAAAGCCAGCCGATTTGGCAAAGCCCGCACTCTCGGTAACCGCCGACCAAAATCGCATCATGGCGTCGGGGGCATCCAGGAACCACCACGGTGCCCCCAGCCACAGCCCCGGGTAATAACTGGCCATAGGGGCGAGCTCTCGGGGATAAACCGTCTCGTCGACAGTAAAGGCCACCATCCGGAAACCGGGGGCCGAGCCGAAGCGGCTGAGCAGGCGGGCGAGCGACGCTGTGAAACCTGTGGCCACCGGGAAATCTGCACCCAGATCGGGGCCGAAGCGAGCCAGTGCAGTGACGTCGTGGCTGCGCCATATACCCGGGTGCAGTTGCATAACCAGGCCGTCCTCGGCTGACATTCGGGCCATCTCCATCAGCATGTGGCCGGAGAACAGCCGCTCGTCCCCGGCGTCGTGGCGCCCCAGCCGGATACGGTCAAAAAGCCTGGCCGCCTCCCATTCGCTCAGGTCCTGCGCCTCGGCGTCGGGGTGGCCGTGATCGGTCGCGGTGGCCCCCAGGCTCTTGAACTCCGCCCGGCGCGCTTCGAGGGCCGCTATGAAGCCACTGTAGGTATCGGTCGCCACGCCGGCGACCTGGGCAAGCTGGCTCACCCTGTCGCTCCAGCCCGGGCCCGCCGCCGGGTCGGTCAACGAGTCGGGCCTAAAAGTAGGCACCACTCGTCCGTCCCAGCTCTGGTCAGCCCGGAGTGCACGGTGCGCCGCCAGGTCGTCCAGAGGCGAGTCCGTCGTGGCCAGCACCTCCAAGCGGAAGCGGTGGTACAGGGCACGAGGCTTCATGTCCGGCCCAGCTAGACGGGCGGTGATGAGGTCGTAGGTGGCGTCGGCGTTCGCGTCGCTCAACGGCTCGTCGAGCCCGAACAGGTCGGCTAGTTCGTGCTCCAGCCATAACCGCATCACCGTGCCCCTGAACGCCGGCCAGAGGTGGCAGAGCCGGCGCCAGACGTCCCGAGGACCGGCCACCTCCCCGGCTACAGGACCACTGCGGGGCGCCACACCGAGCTCGGGCAAGGTCGCACCATGGGCGTGCATGAGGCGCAGGACATAGTGGTCCGGGCGCACCAGCAAAGCGACTGGGTCAGGGTAAGGCTCGTCTCGCAGGATCATCCCGGCATCCACGTGACCGTGCGGCGAGACGATCGGTGCTTCGGCGACACCCTGGTACAAAGAGCGCGCCGTGGCGCGAACGTCGGCTTCGGCAGGGAAGAAGCGATCGGCAAGAGGGAGCACGGGGGCAAAGTAGCCGATCGCGCCGGCCGGGCACTGCGCGGCCATTGTTTGGCCGGCCCGGGCAGGGACACCCCCCTGCCGACTAGGGTCTTTGCCCTATGCAACACGACGACGGCACGCTCGCGACGCTGCGCCTTGCCGTCCTTGTCTCGGGGAGCGGGACGCTCTTGGAGGCGATGCTCGAAAGCGGTTTGCAGATCCACCTGGTGGCCGCCGACCGCCCCTGCCGGGGCCTGGAAGTGGCCCAAGCAGCCGGCGTCCCGGCCGCGCTGGTAGTGCGGGCAAGCTTCGGCGAGCGCTTCGACCGCGCCGCCTACAGCCGCGAGTTCGTGGAGGTGCTGCGCCGGTATGCCATCGGGGTCGTGGCCATGGCCGGCTTCGGGACAGTCTTTGGCCCCGAGCTTTTCGAAGCCTTCCCCGGCCGGGTTCTCAATACCCACCCCGCCCTGCTCCCGGCGTTCAAAGGTTGGCATGCCGTGCGCGCTGCGCTCGATGCCGGCGTCAGCGTCACCGGCACGACGGTCCACATAGCCACCGAGCAAGTAGACGACGGCCCGGTATTGGCACAACAAGAGGTGCCCGTGCTGCCCGGCGACACCGAGGAATCCCTGCACGAGAGGATAAAGTCCGTCGAACGCCGGCTTTACCCTGCCACGATAAAGGCGTTCGTAGCCCAACTGAGCGCCCAAGGAGCGAGATGAAAGCGCTGCTTTCTGTATACGACAAGTCAGGGCTGGAAGAATTGGCCACGGGTCTGGTCGCGGCCGGCTACGAGCTGGTCGCGAGCGGCAAGACGGCGGCGGCTCTGTACGAGGCCGGCATCGACCACACCACGGTCGAGTCGGTTACAGGTTCGCCCGAGATGCTGGGGGGCCGGGTCAAGACACTGCACCCGCGCCTGCACGGTGGGATTTTGGCTGATCTCAACGACCCCGAGCACGTCGCCGACCTCGCCAAGCATGACATCGACCCGATCGGGATCGTCGTATGCAACCTCTACCCTTTCCGGGGATCACCTTCTGTCGAGATGATCGACATCGGCGGTGTGACGTTGCTACGAGCCGCCGCCAAAAACTGGGGGCGTGTCGCCGTCGTCGTAGACCCTGCTGACTACCCGAAGCTGCTCCAGGGCTTGCACGGGCTCGGCCACACCGACGAGAGCCTGCGCCTTTACCTGGCCCGAAAGGCTTTCGCCCACACCGCGGCGTACGACGCCGCCATCGTGTCGTGGTTGGACGACCAGGCCAGCGAGCGCGACCCCGAGAGCCTGGACGCCCTGCCCCCCACGCTGCACCTCGCCCTGGAGATAGCGCAACCTTTGCGGTACGGGGAAAACCCGCACCAAAAAGGGGCGCGCTATAGGTCCACAGGGGTTAGCTCCTGGTGGGACGAGGTCGTCCAGCACGGCGGCATGGAGCTGTCCTACCTCAATATCTACGACGCCGACGCGGCCTGGAGCCTGCTCCACGATGTCGCCGACCTCGCCCCGGCGGCAGCAGTCGTGGTCAAGCACGCCAACCCGTGCGGGGTGGCTCTTGGATCCAGCGTCGCGGAGGCCTACGAAAAAGCCTTCGACTGCGACCCCGTTTCGGCTTTTGGCGGGATAGTCGCGCTATCTGGGACCGTCGATGGTGAGCTGGCTCAAGCCATGGTTGCCAACGCCAAGGCGGACGTGGTCATCGCCCCCGGGTACAGCGAGGAAGCCCTCGCCGTCTTCGCCGCCAAGCGCAAAAACATGCGCGCCCTTTCGGCACCTGCTCCGGTCGGCGACAGCTGGCACGTGCGCCAGGTAACAGGCGGGTGGCTGGTCCAGACGGCCTACGAGTTCCCCCGGCCCGCACAGAGCTGGGACGTGGTGACCGAAGCCAAGCCCACGGCCGACGACATGCGACGGTTGCAACTGGCGTGGAAGGTGTGCGCCGCCGTCAAGTCCAACTCCATCGTCCTGGTGGGCAATGACATGGCGGTCGGCATCGGGGCGGGCCAGCAAAACCGTTTGACTTCGGCCGAGATCGCCGTGGCCCGGGCAGCGGGCAGGGCGCAGGGAGGAGCAGCCGCCAGCGACGCCTTCTTCCCGTTCCGCGACGGGTTGGACGCCGTGGCCGCCGCTGGGATCAGGGCGGTGGCGCAACCGGGTGGCTCGGTGAACGACGCCAAGGTCATCGAAGCCGCGAACGAGCACGGCCTCGCCATGGTCTTTACAGGCGAGCGCCAGTTCCGGCATTGAGGCCCGGGCCCTGACAGAGGGCGGATATCACCGATTGAGCACGAGAACCGATTGAGCACGAGAACCGATTGAGCACGAGAGAGGGAGCAGAGCGCTGATGCCGGCCATCGTCATGGCGGGAGCACCCGTCGCCGAAGCGGTGTTGGGAGACGTGTCGAAGATGGTCTCCGAGCTCGCCGAGCAAGGCACCCGGGTCGGGCTCGGGACCATACTCGTGGGCGACGACCCGGCAAGCGCGCACTACGTGGCACGCAAGCACGAGACGTGCGAGCGCTACGGGATCCGAAGCGTCGACATCCGCATACCCGCGAGCGCAACGCAGGCTGACCTGCTCGCCGCTGTCGACCAGCTCAACGAGGACCCGAGTATCGACGGGTTCCTCATCCAAAACCCTGTCCCGGCGGGCTTCGATTACAACGAAGCCCTTGCTCGAGTGCTACCCGCCAAGGACTCCGACGGCCTTCATCCCGTGAACCTTGGCTACCTGGCGCTCGGAGAGCCCGGCCACCCCCGGCCTTGCACTCCCGTCGGGGTAGTTGCTCTCATGCGCCACTACGGCGTACCCGTCGAGGGCCGCAACGTTGTGGTAGTCGGCCGCGGCCCGACCCTGGGAAGGCCGCTCGGGCTACTGCTCAGCCTCAAAGAGCCCGGCGCCAACGCGGCGGTCACCGTCGTGCACACCGGCGTCAAGGACTGGGCCGAGTACACCCGGCGCGCCGACATCGTCGTAGGTGCGGCCGGTGTCCCCAACATGATCACCCCAGAGGTCATCGCCCCGGGGTCGTGCGTCGTGGGCGGCGGCATCAGCTGGGAGGGCAAGAAACTGCTCTCCGATGTCGACGAGGGCTGTGCCGAGGTCGCTGGTTGGGTGACACCCCGCCTGGGAGGAGTGGGCGTTACCACCGTGGCCTTGTTGTTGTTCAATACTGTCGCCGCTGCCAAGCGCCGGGCCCGAGCGTAACGCAGTGGCCAAGATCATCGACCTGCTCGAACAGGGCCGAACATACTCCTTCGAGTTTTTCCCACCCAAAACCGATGCGGAGCAAGCTCGCTTGGTCCAGACGCTCATCGAGCTGCAACCACTGGCGCCGTCGTTTGTCTCCGTTACTTATCGGGGTGGTCCGTCGTCTCGGGAGCGCACAACGGACCTCGTGTTCTCCATGCTGAAGCTCACGGCGCTCGAACCCATGGCCCACCTGACCTGCGCCGGCCATACCCGTTTGGAACTGGCGGACATATTGGTCTCGCTTCGTAAGGCCGGAGTGGAGAACCTGATGGCGCTCGCCGGGGACCCCATCGCCGCGACCACCCCGGGAGCACCCCCTCCCCCTAACGAGCTCATGCATGCTTCGGAACTGGTCGACCTCGCCCGCGCTATCGGAGGCTTTTGCATCGGCGTGGCGGCTCACCCCGGTGGCCACCCGCGGTCGCGCAACGTCGCCGCCGACCGGCGCCACTTGGCACACAAGCTACGGCACGCGGACTTCGCGGTAACGCAGTTCTTTTTCGAGGCCTCTGATTACCTCGGCTTGGTGGACGACCTGGAAGCACGAGGCTTGGACAAGCCGGTACTGCCGGGGATAATGCCCGTGCTCAGCCTTAGCTCCGTGCCACGAATGGCGCAGATGGGTTGTGCGGTGCCCGCCTGGCTCGCTGAGCGCCTCCAAGGTGCTCATGACTCCGGGGGGCCAGAGGCCGTCGCTCGCGCCGGCACCGACGCCGCCACCGAGCTGTGCGCCCAGTTGCTCGAAAAAGGCGCCCCCGGGCTACATTTCTACACGCTGAACCGGTCGGAGGCGACCAAGGAGATCTACACCCGGCTGGGCTTGGGCAGCGCAGGCTCGTAGGCACAAATCCTTCACCAGCCCAGAGCCTGTCGAGCCCAGAGCCTCAGGCGCCTTTGGCCGGGCCACCCTCCAGACCGGCAAGTCGCCGTTGTGCCAGGGACACGGCGTCGGGATTGGCATCGACGAGCAGGTAGCGGCGACCCAAGCGGGCTGCGGCCACCCCGGTTGTACCGCTCCCGCAAAAGAAGTCAGCTACCAGGTCGCCTGGATTGCTGGACGCGGCGATGATCCGTTCCAAAAGCTTCAACGGTTTTTGCGTCGGGTAACCCGTACGTTCCTTGCCTGCCGTGGGCACGATCGTCATCCACCAGGTATCCGTGGGCAACTTGCCTCGGGCCGCTTTCTCGGGGCCGACAAGACCTGGCGCCATGTACGGGATGCGGTCAACTGCGTCGGAGTTGAAGGTCCATTTGCCCGACTTCGCGTACCACAGGATGTTGTCGTGCTTGCGGGGCCAGCGGTCCCGGGCCCGTCCCCCATAGTCGTAGGCCCAAATGACCTCGTTCAGGAAACGCTCGGGCCCGAATATCTCATCGAGCAGTACGCGTGCGTAATGCACGGCATGGAAATCCAAGTGCAAGTACAGCGATCCGGTGGCCGCCAGCGCCCGGTGCACTTCGACCAAGCGCTCGTAGAGGAAACCCAGGTACTCGTCCAAACCCATGTTGTCGCGGTAGCCGTAGCTCGACACCACGCGGAACGAATAAGACCGCCCGCCAAAGCCCTGTCGCGTTCGCTCCCCCGACCCGGTGCGTATCGAGTCGAGCCGGCGGACCTGACCGGTCCCGAACGGGGGGTCGAGGTAAACGAGATCAAGGCAACAATCGGGGAGCGCACGGAGCACAACCAGGTTGTCATCACCGATGACGCCCTCGGGGACAGCCCGAGTGCCGGTACGACCCCCGGGAGCGCCACCACCTCTGGCGCCTGCACGCGCAGGGCCTGATAGGCCAGCCTTACTCGCACCGGGCACCTTCCGACGATAACGGCACCGGGAAGGGTGCGGGTGTTATTGCATGGGCACCGCTGCAGCGCGCAAAGAAAGTCAGGATCCCTGTGACCAGGGCTTTCGTACGGACGTGCTGGTCGGCGTAGGCTAGTCGCTCATGGCCGAAAAGATCACCATGGGGGCAGACGGCAAGCTGCACGTACCCGCCGAGCCCATCATCCCGTTCATCGAGGGCGACGGCACGGGAGTAGACATCTGGCCCGCAGCCAGAAGCGTCATAGATGCCGCAGTTGCCAAGCAGGGCCGGAGCATCGCCTGGAAGGAGGTGCTCGCCGGGGAAAAGGCATTCAACCAGACGGGGTCATGGTTGCCCGACGAGACCCTCGACGCGTTCCGCGAATACCTGATCGGGATTAAGGGCCCCCTAACCACGCCGATCGGCGGTGGCTTCCGATCGCTCAACGTGGCGCTTCGCCAGTTGCTCGACCTGTACGTATGCCTGCGCCCGGTCCGCTGGTTCCAGGGCGTCCCCTCGCCCGTCAAGCGCCCCGACCTCGTCGACATGGTGATCTTTAGGGAGAACACAGAGGACATCTATGCCGGGCTTGAGGTCGAGGAGGGCACACCGGAGGCCAAGCGCCTCATCGAGACGCTCCACGAGCAACTCGGTTGGGACATTAGGGCCGACTCAGGTGTCGGGATAAAGCCGATATCCGTAACGGGCAGCAAGCGCCTGATCCGTGCAGCCATCCAGTACGCCGCCTCCCATGGGCGCAAGTCGGTAACCCTCGTTCACAAGGGCAATATCCAAAAGTTCACCGAGGGCGCGTTCCGCAAGTGGGGCTACGATCTCGTCCGCGAGGAGTTCTCCGATGTGGCCGTGGGTTGGGACGACTGCGGTGGTAAGCCAGGGGACAAGATCCTTGTCAAGGACAACATTGCCGACATCACCCTCCAGCAGGTCCTCACTCGGCCCGAGGACTTCGATGTCATCGCCACCACCAACCTGAACGGCGACTACCTCTCGGACGCCATCGCGGCCCAGGTGGGCGGCATCGGCATCGCCCCAGGCGCCAATATCAACTATGTGACCGGCCACGGCATCTTCGAAGCGACCCACGGCACCGCACCCAAGTACGCCGGCCAGGACAAAGTCAACCCCGGCTCCGTGCTGCTGTCGGGAGTGCTCATGCTCGAGCACCTTGGGTGGCAGGAAGCGGCAGACAACATCGTGCGGGCGATGGAACAGACCATCGCCGACAAGATCGTCACCTATGACTTCGCTCGCCAGATGGACGGCGCCAAAGAGGTCAAGACGTCCGAGTTCGCCGCGGCGATCATCGAGCGGCTCTAACGGCAACCCGCACTTAGACGCTCTTACGAGGCCCACGAAAACAAGCGGAGGAGTACAAGTTAATGCCTATTGCCAATGCGCCCGCCAAGGTCGCCGTCACCGGGGCCGCAGGCCAGATCGCTTACAGCCTGCTTTTCCGGGTGGCCAGCGGTGCCCTTTTGGGACCGGACCAGCCGGTAGCCCTACAGCTCCTGGAGATCCCCGAAGCTCTCGGCGCCCTTCGCGGCGTGGTGATGGAGCTCGATGACTGCGCCTTCCCTTTGCTCCAAGGCATCTCCACCACCGCCGATCCCGAAGAGGCTTTTGGTGACGTGGACGTCGCCCTACTCGTGGGCGCCCGGCCTCGGAGCAAGGGGATGGAGCGCCGGGACTTGCTGGAGGCCAACGGGGCCATATTCACCGTCCAGGGACGAGCGCTGGCAGCGGCCGCCCGGCGCGATGTGCGAGTGCTCGTCGTAGGCAACCCGGCCAACACCAACTGCCTGATTGCCGCGGCCAACGCAGGTGCCGCTTCCAACCCGCTGGCTCCCGAACAGTTCGCAGCCATGACCCGTCTGGACCACAACCGGGCCGTAGCGCAAGTGGCGGCCAAGGCCGGCGTGCCCGTCACCTCGGTCACCAACTTCACCATCTGGGGCAACCACTCGGCGACTCAGTACCCCGACATCTTCCACGCCAAGGTGGAAGGTAAAAGTGCATTTGACCGGGTCGGGGCCGACATGGGGTGGGTGAGGGACGAGCTCATCCCGACTGTCCAGCAGCGGGGAGCAGCGATCATCGAGGCCAGAGGCGCATCGAGCGCCGCTTCGGCCGCCAACGCCGCCATCGACAGTGTCCGGGACTGGGTACTCGGCACGCCCACGGGCGACTGGACGTCAATGGGGGTGTGGTCGGACGGTTCCTACGGAGCCCCCCGGGACATCTATACCTCTCTCCCGCTCACCACGGCCCAGCGCAGCTACGAGGTGGTGAAGGGCCTGGACATTGACGATTTCTCCCGAGAGCGGATCGAGCGCAGCAACAACGAGCTGGTCGAGGAGAGGGAGGCCGTCGCTTCGCTAGGGCTTTTGCCCTGAGGTTCCTGCCGGCGGGCACAGCGTCGGCGCCCCGTGTAAGCAACTGCCCGGTCCGCGTGAGCGGGACCGGGCAGTTGCATGATCCAAGAGGTAATGCTCCGGGTGAGCTAGCGCCGGGAGCCTTCAAGCTCAGTGAGCCCCTTCAAGCTCAGTGAGTCAGGGCCGGCGGACTGACGAGCCCGAGGCGGTGAAGGTAAGAGAGCTTCCTCTCGACTGCCGCACGCCAAGCCGCCAAGTCCGTGTCGAAGTGAGCCCTGTCACCCTCTTCGTAGGCGTGCTCGAGCTCGTCGAACGCCTCGTCTTCGGCGTCCAGCAGGGCACGGTACTTGGTCAGGAACTGGTCGTCTACGACGTCGCAGAGCATTTGCACTGTACCTCCATTGCCGCTGACGGCGAATGCTTGTTTGTCCAACTGGCCGGGGCGGCCAGTACCTACCACTATCGCCCCGGGCACCCCACCGTTGCAACTGATCCGCGCCGATTCTTCGCAAGTCGTCAGGTACCGGCAGCGAGACCGAGGGTGCAGGCGTTCCCCAGTGCCAGCCCGGCGGAGAACCGGTCGGCGTTGAGTGCATCGGAGAGGACCTGCTCTCGCCGGGCGGAGGCGGCGACGGTCCGCCCTGGTTGGCTCACGGCTCTCAAGGGCCTGACACCGGTTGTTGCCGGCCGTGCTTGCGCCTGCAGGGCTGCCGCGTACAGACGCTGATCGTAGACCACGTGCCCCAATGCGGACAGCCATTCTTCGAAGGCGCCTCCGTCCGGGGCGTACTTGGACAAGCCTGTACGCAGTCGGGCCATCCGGGCGGCCGAAGCGAACAGGGACCGAGGCAGGGGTTGTGCGGAGAACGCAGCTCTTTCGCCCGGGAGGGCGGAGTTGCACTGGCGGTCCGCTAGCCGGGCAAGGCGATGGTCAAGAGCGCTCTGCGCTGCCGGCAGGTCTCGGCGGACTTCGTAGGGAGTGATGAAGGCGACACTGCTTATAACAACGGCCACGGCCACCACCAGCAGGCACACCATGGCGAGCAGAGGGCGGTGAGCTGGGCTCATACCGGCCGCCGGCACGGGCCGGACAGAGCCCGGCTGGCTCCCTACGTACCCCGCCCCCGTGCGTGGGGCGCCGGGCTCCAGCGGGCGGGGGCGCCAAGGCAACCAGTCGCGCGACCACGCACCGATGCTTGCGACCCGCTCGCGCAGCTCATGTGGGTGGACGGGGCCCTCAGCCGAACGGTCGCCACGCTCGTCGGCCAGGAACAGCTCCGTCGAGCGGTACCACGCCGGCGCCGTGCGAGAGCTGTCCCCCCAGGCCGAGCCATCCCAGTGGCGCAGCAGCCTGGGGTTGTCAGGGTCTTTGTACCAACCAGGCTTGGAGGGAAAGCGCGCCGGCATCGGGCATCAAAAGGTCGTGCGGGAACGGAGGGAGCCCGGGAGTAAGTCGAGACCGGCGAGAGCTTGGGCATGGTCTGCCAGGGCGCCGGTATCACCGGATATCCGGGCCTTTCCGACGGCGAGCACATCGGTCGCCGACACCTCGCCGCTCGCCAAGGAACTGAGCGTGGGGTAGTCGGTGGTCAAGAGGACGTGCGGGGGCCATTGGCTTGCGCCCGGAGGGAAAATCGTAGGCCGCCCCTGCTCCACCACCACTTGGTACCGTACCTCGCCCTCGGGCGCCCCGCTCACCACTATCTCGATAACAACCTCGGGCTCGATAACAACCTGGGGCTCGATAACAACCTGGGGCGCGGTAGCGATCGCGGGGTCAGGCGAGATCCCCGCCGGCGCAGTGGCCGGCGCCGGTCCCAGCTCAGAAAACCACTCAGGGGACAAGAACCGGGCCATAGAACATATCTACCAGGCGCCAGGCGTCTACAGGGCCGTGACGGCCGACGTGTAGTAGTTGGACGCCAGGCGTTGCCCAGAAGGGCTCACCAGGGCGAGCACGAGCTCGACCTGCTCCGAGGCTGTTCTAGGAGCTGCGAAGGTCCCCCGGCCCACAAAGGTGGTCCCAGGCCGGGCGTCGCCCTCGTAAACCCAGCGCCGCCCTCCGCCACTCCAGCTCACCTGGGCCTCAACCCGGCCTCCATCAAGTCCATGGCCAGGTGCTGCCACCACATAGATGTCGAAGGTGACCTCGCCACCGGGCACCAAGGGGTGCCCTGGCCAAGTGGCCGTAACGATCAGTGGCGCGCATGCCGCTCGCAACGCTCCAAGCTTGGCTGGTGCCACCGGTAAGTCCTCCAGGACGAACCCGCCGACGGGGCGCCACTGCGCACGGCGGAGAGCCTCCACCTGGCTTCTCATCACGTGAGCTCCGGTGGGCGTCACCGGTACGGGTTGCACGAAGCGGAACAGAGCGGGCCAAAGGGCTCCGCTGGCGGGAATGCCGTGCGGTCTCTTGAGAGGCCAGCCTCCCGCTGGCCCAGGACGCGCCCACCCGGTCCCCGGGAAGGGGCCGGCACTGGCCAGAGCGGGGCGGGACGGGTCGCAGCGCTCGAACGATCGGCGCACCGCCCTGTCGAGAACCAGGCCCTGCCACGCAACCAGCACCCGCTTTGCGGTCCCGGGAGTGTGCGGGTAGTCGTGAGCGCACCAGGCGATGACGCTGGGGTGGTGGCCCAAACGCTCCGTCAACCGTTGCGCCTGCGATACCGCCTGGCGGCGCCCCCCGCGAAAACGCCCATGAAGGGGCAAGTCCTGCCAGACAAGCATGCCCATTCGGTCCGCGTACTCGTATAGTGCCGGCGCGGCTACCTGAGCGCGTGGTCTGACCATGTTGAGACCGGCTGAGGCTGCCTGTTCCAGCTGAGCCACGATCTGGGCACCGGTGGCTTCTGCCAGACCATGCGCACGAGCTCCGCCAGGTGAAGAGGCTGTGCCAGGCACGGGCGGCAAAAGGTCGGCGCCCATCAAGAACAGGCGCTCACCGTTCACGGTCCAACGCATGTCACGCATGCGCACCTCGCGCAGCCCCGTGCGCACACAACGCCCGTCGCTTCGCTCACCAGCCATGCCGACCTCCAGCTCCAGCTCGTAAAAAGGCTGCTCCCCCATGCCCAACGGCCACCACAACTGAGGCTGGGGCACTTCCAGTCGCCAGCGCGACCGGTTGGGCCCGACGGCCAGAGAATGAGAAACGAGCATCTGGGCGACGACGCTGGCGCTCCCCGTCTTGGCACCCGCCGCACCGGTATGCGTCGTACTGCTAGGCGTCGTACTGGCACTGGCCAAAGGGCTGCCCCGTCCAGGCACCCGCCGCGCAGTGATCTGTACGTCCGCTAGGCCCGCGATGGAGCTGTCGAGCTCTACTGACAGCTCGACAACTGCCTTGGCAGCGCGCGCCTCCCGGCAAGCAACCCGCATGGAGACGACCTTCACGGGGCCGGTACGTACCAACCTCACCCCGCCCGAGATACCTCCCGGGCTGGCGCCCGGCGTCGCCCAGGCCGGGTCGTCCCATATACCGAGCAGCCCACGTCCCGAGCCGGGCCCCACAGGGCAACCGACCTCGACAGCCAGAAGGTGCTCGGGCGCCGCGGCCAAACGGTCCGTCACCTCGAACTCGTGCGGGAAGAACCAACCCTCGGTATCGCCGAGATAGGAGCCGTCGAGCCAGATGTCACCCTGGTAGTGGATCCCCTGGAAGACCAACCATGCCCGTTCGTCGCCCTCGGGTGCCGGGACTGAGAAAGGCCGGCGGTAAAGCAGGGGTCCTGTGCATGCTGAGAATGCCGGGACGTCCTGCCAGTGGTGCGGGACCTCGACCCGTTCCCAAGCTGAATCGTCGAAGGCGGGCAGGGGGAAGGCGCGGCGGGTCATCTCCTCGGCGACGGCCGCCCGCCACTGCCCGGTAAGGTCGGTCTCTGGCGCAAGAGCGCCGCTCGGAACAGCGAACGGCTCGTCGCCCGCCGACCCTACGCTGCCTGGCCCTACGCTGCCTGGCCCTACGCCGCCTGGCACAGGGCTACCCAGCACAGGACCGGCCGCGCCGGGGCCAATTGGCTGGTAGCCGGTTGGCGGTAGCGCCACGCCCACGAGTACGGATACGAACAAAGGTACCTTTTTCAGATGGCAACTCCAGCAGCGACCACCCTCGGCGAGCTCAGGGCTTCTGGTTGGAAGTCGAGGCCGATCAAGCAAGAGCTGCGTGCCAACGCCGCCGCGCGCATCACCGCCGGCCAGCCAGTAGCAAGCGGCCTGGTTGGTTATGACCAGACCGTCCTGCCTGCACTGGAAAACGCACTGCTCGCCGGGCACGACATCGTCTTCCTCGGCGAGCGGGGCCAGGCCAAGACGCGGCTCATGCGCAGCCTGGTCGACCTGCTCGACGAGTGGGCCCCCATAATCGCCGGTTCGGAAATCCTCGACGACCCATACGCTCCCATCTCTCGCTACGGGCGCGACCTCGTACTGAGCAAGGGGGACGAATGCCCCGTGCAATGGGTACACCGCGAGCAACGCTTCGGCGAAAAATTAGCCACACCCGACACCTCGATCGCCGACCTTATAGGTGAGGTCGACCCGGTAAAGGTAGCCGAAGGCAGGTACCTGGCCGACGAGCTCACGCTGCATTACGGCCTGGTCCCGCGCTGCAACAGAGGGATATTCGCCATAAACGAGCTCCCAGACCTGGCAGAGCGCATACAGGTGGGCCTGCTAAACATCTTGGAGGAGCGCGACGTCCAGGTTCGCGGTTACAAGATCCGCCTGCCCTTGGACATAATGCTCGTCGCCTCGGCCAATCCCGAGGACTATACAAGCCGCGGGCGCATGATCACGCCGTTGAAGGACCGTTTCGGGACGCAGATCCGCACCCATTACCCGATGGACGTGGCCACAGAGATCCAGGTGATAAGCCAGGAAGCCGGTGCTCCTGAGGCTCTTGGGGGCATCGCAGTCCACATGCCGGACTACATGGCCGAGCTGGTGGCCACGATTTCCCAGCTCGCCCGCCAGAGCCCGAATATCAATCAACGCTCGGGAGTTTCTGTGCGCATGGGTGTTGCCAACTACGAGACTCTCGTCGCCGCTGCAATGAGGCGGGCGCTGCGCCTGGGTGAGAGCGAAGCCATCCCCAGAGTCAGTGACATTGGTGCCCTTTTGTACTCCACCGCAGGCAAGATCGAGGTGGACTCGCTCGACGACGACGGCGAGGAGGAGGTGTTCCAGCGGGTCGCCCGCCAGGCGGTGTCGAGTGTTTTCCGTTCTCGGGTGGACGCCGCCGTGCTAGCGGCTGCCGTTAGCGGACTGAACGACGGTTCTTTCGTAGAGGTAGGAGAGGACATCCCGACGGCCTCGTACCTAAAAGCGTTGGAAGAGCATCCTGGTTTCAGTCGCCCGGTCCAGGATCTCGCCGGTTCGTCCTCCCCCGCCGCCTTGGCCGCCGCGCTCGAGCTGGTCCTTGAGGGCCTGCACCTGTCCAAACGGCTCAACAAGAACTCCGACGCAGGTACGGCTCGCTACTCGAGCAGGCGCTGACATGGCGCGGTCGCGCTACTCGCGCTGGGACGGGACACAGGAGCCCGGCCCCATGGGAGCCGACGACGTGCTGCGCCAGATCATGGACGAACTGTTAGAGCACGGGAACCCGGACCAGGCACTTCGCCGGCTCATGCAGAGGGGCTTCACCGACGGCCAAGGTCGCGACGTCGCCGGCCTGCGTGAGCTCGTGGAGCGAGCGAGGGCGGCGAGGCAGAGGTTGGCAAAGGAAGCCTTCGCCCAGATGCAGTCCGCTATCAGCTCCGCCTCGCCGGAGCAGCTGGCGCGAGCACGCGAGATGCTCTCCGCACTGAACGACCTGGCCGAGCGCCACGGGCAAGGCGAAGACGTGAGCCACGACTTTGAGAGGTTCATCCAGGAGTACGGGGACATGGTCCCGGGTCATCCCGGCGATATCGAGGAGCTGCTTGCGGCTCTGGCCGCGCAGATGGCCGCCGCTCAGGCCATGCTCGGCGCCATGACGCCCTCGCAGCGAGCCAAGCTTGCCGAGCTCTCCGAGGCAATGCTCGAAGCAGACGGCGACATGCGCTTCGAGCTTGCTCGCTTGGCAGCCAATCTGCCTAGCACCGGGATGGGCCAGTTCCTCGAGCTCGGGCTTGCTAGCGGACCGGGTAGCGAGGTCGTCAGTGCTATGTCCGACCTCTCCGACCTCGAGCAGCTCTTGGCAGGCGCCCCAAGCCCCGGCGCCCTCGCCGAGGTGGATCTCGACCGGGTGCGCCAACTGCTAGGCGACCGAGATGCCCGGTCCGTGGAAGCGCTCGGCGACCTCGTCAAAGGGCTTCGCAGCGCCGGAGTGGTCGAGCAGAAGGAGGGCCGGATGCAGCTCACGCCGAGGGGGCTTCGCCGCCTTGGCGACCAGGCACTTGCCGATCTCTACCGGGAGCTTGCCGGGTACCGCGCCGGTCAGCACCAGGTCGGGCGCCCCGGGTTCGGCCAAGAGCGAGCCGAAGAGACCAAGCCGTACGAATGGGGCGACCCCTTCAATCTCTCGATCGAAAAGACCTTGCGCAACGCCGTCGCCCGGCAGGGGCCGGGCGCACCCGTGCGGCTTACCCCGGCGGATTTCGAGATAGAGCGCACGGAGGCGCTCACCCGCTCTGCCACCGTCATCATGCTCGATCTTTCCTTGTCGATGCCCATGCGGGACAACTTCGTGGCGGCCAAGAAGATGGCGATGGCCCTGCACTCTCTCATCTCCAGCCGCTTCTCCGCCGACTATTTGGGGATCATCGGCTTTTCGCGGGCAGCCCGGGAGATCGCCTTTAGGGACCTGCCCGAAGTCTCCTGGGATTACGACTGGGGCACCAACATCCAGCACGGCCTTTTGGTGGCCCGACGCATGCTTTCTCATCAGCGCGGCACAAAACAGGTGATCATGGTGACAGACGGCGAACCCACGGCGTTCTGGCCGCCCGGGGCTCCCGAACCGGTCTTCTCCTACCCGCCGACGCAGGAGACCGTGGACGCCACGATGATGGAGGTGGCGCGCTGCACCAAGGACGGCATACGCATCAATACCTTCGCCCTTGACGCCACCGGGCACCTGCGCCACTTCGTAGAGCAGGTGGCAAAATTGAACAAGGGCCGGGCCTTTTTCACCACCCCATCCGAGCTGGGCGGCTACGTGCTGCACGACTTCCTGGAAAACAAGCAGTCAGCCAGGCGCCGCTCGCCTCGCCCCGCCTGACTTCACGCCCCCGAAGCCGAAGGGAAACACGACCGAAACGAGGCGGTGCCAACATCGCCACATGAACGCGCGCTCCCCGGTGCCCGCAAGTGACGAACCGACTGCCAGGCCGGTCCCCGACGATGGGATCCTGCAGGGCTACGCCATGGCTGCCGCCCGGCTGCAGGGCCTCGACATCCCCGACGAGTGGTGGCCAAGGATCCTCTCTTACCTGCGCCTCGCCCTCGAACAAACTGCGGCGCTCAGGGCGGTACGCGGGCTCCCCGACGACCCAGCGGCCGTTTTCTGCCCGTGAGGGAACCGGCTGCCATTAGGCAAGCGCAAGGCGGCCCGCATTGAACGTCGGAGTGAGCCGCCCGATGACGGCTCTTGACATAGCGACGCGCACGCGTAACGGCGAACTGCGCGCCATGGGGGTCGTAGCAGAGGCTCTCGCTTCACTGGCTGGCGCAGGCGCCACCTTGAACGCCTTCACATCGCTCGTAAATGACCGCGCCATGGCCACCGCAACCAGAGTGGACGAGCAGATCGCTGCGGGCAATGCGGGTGGGCGCCTCGCCGGCGTGCCCTTCGGGGCGAAGGAGAACTTCGACGTCGCAGGCCTCACGACTCTTGCCGGCTCGGTGCTCGAGCACGGGCGGCCCGCGGCCGGGCGCGACGCTGCTGCCATCCGGCGCTTGGAACAAGCGGGCGCGGTGCTTGTAGGCACGACCAACATGGACGAGTACGCCTACGGCTTCACCACGGAGAACAGCCACCGAGGCCCTAGCCGTAACCCGCATGACCCGTCGCGGGTGGCGGGCGGCTCGTCGGGCGGCTCTGCCGCCGCGGTGGCTGCCGGCCTGGTACCACTGGCCCTGGGGACCGACACCAACGGCTCTGTGCGGGTCCCAAGCGCTCTTTGCGGAATCTTCGGCCTCAAGCCCACGTTTGGCCGGGTCTCGCGAGCAGGGACGCTGCCTTTCGTCCCAAGCCTGGACACCGTTGGCATATTTGCCCGCAACGTCGCCGACCTCGCGGTTGCGTTCGATGTACTGGCGGGCCCGGGCCCCGAAGATGCGAGCGGTGCGATCGGAGCGCTGCGCATCGCCGTAGCCGGCGGCTATTTCGAAAGAGGCGGTACTTCGCCCTGCCTGCGTGCCGTCACCCGTGTAGCGTCCGCCTTGGGGGCATCCCTACGCCTGGCGCTTCCGAGCGCGGGCATGGCGCGCGCAGCTGCGTTCGTCGTCACCGCTGCAGAGGGAGCACAGCTGCGGCTTGCGGATCTCCGCGAACGTGCCAAGGACTTCGACCCCATGACGCGGTACCGCTTCATTGCGGGTGCGCTCTTGCCCGCTGATGCCTATATAGCGGCGCAGCGAGCGCGGCGAGCCTGGTGCCAGGAGGTCAAAGAGGCGCTGGCGCAAGCGGACGTGCTGCTTGCACCGGCCACGCCATTTACGGCCCCTCTGATCGGCCAGCGTGAGATAGGGCTCGACGACGGCACTACGGTACTGACCCAACCGTACCTCGGCGTGTACACGCAACCCGTCTCGTTTGCCGGGCTCCCGGTGGTAAGCGTCCCGGCGGGTCAACACGACGGCCTGCCCGTAGGTGTGCAACTGATAGCCCGCCCGTTTGCCGAACACAGCGCCCTGGCCGTCGCCGCCCATCTCGAACACCTTGGGTACGTGGCGCCGCCCCCGCGACCGGACCTTTTTATCTCCCGTTCACAATGCTGACACAGAGGTGCAACCTCGCACCCTTAGGGTCATCGGCGTGACCAGCGACACCGGCGTCCGCGAGCAGGCTGAGCCATCCGCGCCGGGAATAACCCTAACCGGCACCAGTACTCAGGCGCCGGCGGTACCGGACCGAGCAGATATAGGGGCTGGGGCGGATCCTGCGCAGAGCGCACCTTTGTTGGCGGTGCACGGGCTCACCAAGGTTTTCGGGCCTCTGCGGGCCAACGACGGTGTGAGCTTCGGCATACGTTCTGGCGAGGTACATGCTCTGCTCGGCGAGAACGGCGCCGGCAAGTCCACCCTCGTCAAGACGCTTTATGGAGTGTACAAACCCGACGGAGGCGACGTAAGCATGGCCGGCCGGCCAGTCAAGGTGGCCTCACCTGTGGTTGCGCGAGACCTAGGTATCGGGATGGTTTTCCAGGACCTCCGCCTGGTGCCGGCGCTGACGGTCTGGGAGAACGTCGCCCTGCACCTTCGCGAAACGACCTGGCGGCTTCGCCCCCGCCAGGTCCAGGCCCTGGTCAGCTCCGCCTCGGAACGTTACGGCCTCCAAGTCGACGCTAAAGCCAGGGTGTCTGACCTCTCCATCGGTGAGCAGCAGCGGGTAGAGCTTTTGAAGGTCCTCGTCGCCGGCGCCCGAGTGCTCATTTTGGACGAGCCCACCAGTGTTCTTACCCCAAAAGAGGTCGACGGGCTATTCCGTGTGGTTCGCCAACTGCGCTCGGAAGGTGCGGGCGTGGTCATCATCACCCACAAGATGCGCGAAGTCCGTGATATTGCAGACCGCGTCACGGTGTTGCGCCGCGGCAAGGTGGCCGTCGGTGACATCCCGACGTCCTCGGTGACAAATGAAGAGCTAGTCGTGGCCATGGTGGGCGAAGATCTGTTGGGCGAAGTCATGGGCGGCATAACCGGCGAGAGCACGCAGCAATGGGCTGCCGGTCCCGACCCCTCAGAGGCAGACCTCCCGCCCTGGGAGGCAGAGATAGAAGAACCGCAGGGTGCCAATGAACCGCCACCGGTAGGCGGGTCGACGGCCAAGGCCATAGCCCTGGAGCTGGCTTCCGTCAGCGTGGCGGGTGCAGGCGGCGGGCCCGGGCTGCGTTCTGTCAGCCTGCAGGTGCTCACCGGTGAGGTCCTAGGTGTCGCCGGCGTGGCCGGTAACGGCCAGCGCGAACTGGCTGATGTGGCGGCGGGGGCCCTCGCGCCCAGCGCCGGCGAGGTCATCGTGGACGGCACTGGCATGCCTACTGCGGACCCCAGGGCCTACCGCAGGGCGGGCGTCGTGAGCGTCCCCGGCGACCCGGTACGCGAGGTCGTGGTACCGGGCCTGACGGTGGCCGAGCACGCCGCCCTGTGGGAGGCCATGGGATCGTCATCGACCAAAACCCAGTTCGACGCCAGCAGTGCCGGACGTAAATTGCAGGCGGACGCCCTGCAGCTCGGCCTTCAGATCGCACCCGGCGACCGGCGCCTCGCCCTTCTGTCCGGCGGCAATATCCAGCGGGTCCTGTTGACTCTGGCCTTCGGGGCCCGTGCCAAGGTGATCGTCCTGTCCTATCCGACACGGGGCCTCGACGTGCGCACCACAGAGGTCACCCGGTCTTTGATCATGGCAGCACGCCGTTCCGGAGCCGGAGTGCTGCTGGTATCGGAGGACCTTGACGAGTTGATCGCGCTTTCTGACCGCATTGCCGTGCTTGCGCACGGACGTTGCACTGGCATCGTCCAGCGCCACGACGCCGACCGAACGGCACTGGGGCGCCTCATGGCAGCTGGTGCGGCGTGAGCGGTGTGCTATTGGCGGCCAAAAGCCAAACGCACACCTCGTTGCGGGCCTGGTTCGCAAGCGCCGGCACGGCTCGGCGCACCATCGCCGTGGTCGGCACGTACGTCGTGTGTGCAAGCCTTTTCGGCCTGGTGGTCGGCCTACAGCATGCCAACCCCATCGGCGTTTACCAGTCGCTCTTCGAGTCTGCGATCACCAACCCCGGAGCCCTCGGCGAGGTCGTCCTGCGCGCTGTACCCATATGTCTGGCCGCCCTGGCCGTCTCAGTGCCTGCTCGTGCGGGCCTTGTCAATGTGGGTGGCGAGGGGCAACTGATCGTGGGGGCGGTGGCGACAACCGGGGTCGGCGTCGCGCTCCAAGGATCCATACCCGGACCGCTCGATTGGGCCGCGATGGCTGTGGCCGCCATGGTCTGTGCCGGTACATGGGCCGGGGCTTGCGGGTTCTTGCGCACCAGGTTGGGTGCCAACGAAGCCGTGACGACGCTCCTTTTGAACTTCGTGGCCAACGACCTCATGCTCTACCTGATCTACCAGCCCTGGAAGGACCCAGCAGGCAATGGTCAACCCGAAAGCCGCCCCTTGACGGGTAGTGCCGTGCTACCTCACTTTTTCGGGAGCTCGCTAAACCTGGGGGTGATTGTGGCGATAGCGGCCGCCGCCGCCATCTGGTTCTCGCTACAAAAGACGGGCTGGGGCTTCGCCCTGCGCGTGGTCGGGGGCAACAAGCTGGCCGCAAAGCGCTCCGGGCTCCCCGTGAACCACCTGCTGATCTCGTCCATGTTCGTCGGGGGCGCTCTCGCCGGCTTGGGCGGCATGCTCAACTTGGCTGGGGCGCAGTTACAACTCCTGCCCGGGGGCACCGCCACGTACGGGTACATAGGATTTCTTGCCTCGTTCCTCGGCCGCCACCACCCAGTGAAGGTCGTTGTCGCCGCTCTGTT
>DASSZK010000141.1:0-3482 GCA_035702845.1 Acidimicrobiales bacterium | reverse complement strand
CACGTTGACGTAGCAGTCCTGCTGCGGCAGCCCCTTCGTCAACGGCTCCCACTCGTTGCCACCGCTGCGACTGCGGTAGACGCGCAGCTTGCCCTCCGGCGGGTAGTGCATCGAGTCGGACAGGATCGGCACGACGTAGACGGTCTCGGGCTCGTGGGCGTGCACCTGAATGGGGAACCCGAAGTCGCTCGGCAGGTTGCCGCTTACCTCGTACCACGTCTCGCCCGCGTCGTCGCTACGCATCACGTCCCAGTGCTTTTGCATGAACATGAGACCGGGGCGCCCCGGTGCGAGGGCTATGCGGTGGACGCAGTGGCCAACTTCCGCGTCAGGGTCGGGCAACACGCCACCGGAGAGGAGACCTTTATTGGCGGGGCGCCAGTTCTCTCCCGCGTCGTCGCTGCGGAAAACGCCTGCTGCGGAGATGGCCACCCACATGCGCCCGGCAACGTCAGGGTCGAGCAAGATGGTGTGCAGGCAGAGCCCTCCTGCGCCCGGTTGCCAGCGTGCCGTGGACGGTTGCATACGCAACCCCGGCATTTCGGCCCAGGTCTTGGCCCCGTCCCTCGACAAGAAGAGCGCGGCGTCCTGCGCCCCGGCATATACGAGGTCGGGGTCGTCAAAGGACGGCTCCAAGTGCCATATCCGGCTGAACTCGAACGGTCTCGGAGTCCCGTCGTAATAAAGGTGCTCGCTCGGGCCCTGGTCGGAGTAACAAAAGTCGTTGCCGGCGGCATCCCATGTGCGGCCACCGTTGTCCGATCTCTGTAGGACCTGACCGAACCAACCGCTGGACTGCGACGCGTACAAGCGGTCGGGGTCGGCCGGGGATCCCTTGATGTGGTAGACCTCCCAACCGGCGAAGAAAGGCCCATCCACCGACCATTGCCGCCGTGCCTCGTCAGAGGTCATCACGAAGGCCCCCTTGCGGGTGCCCACAAGTAGCCGCACAGCTGTCATTTCCAGACAGTACGTTATTGCAGCAGCGAACCGTGCGTCACAGGTACAAGCCGGTGCTGTCCGTAACCCTCTCGGCGGCAACGGCATGGATGTCGCGCTCGCGAAGGATGAGGTAGTTGTCGCCTTGGACCTCGACCTCGAAGCGGTCCTCGGGGTTGAACAGGACTTGGTCGCCCGCCTTGATGGCACGCACATGGGGGCCGGTGGCCACTACTTCCGCCCAGCTCAGGCGCCGCGGGATCTCTGCCGTCGCCGGGATGAGGATGCCGGACTTGGACTTGCGCTCACCCTCGGACTTGGGGACCTGGACCAGTAGGCGGTCGCTGAGCATCTGTATCGCCTGCTTGGGGGAACCATCGGCCATCCAAGGCAAGCTAGCGCGACGCCGCAGTCAGTGGGGGCCGGACACTTACGCCGGCGGCAGCGAGGGCGGACTTGGCGTCGGCAATGGTGGCCTCGCCGAAGTGGAAGATCGAGGCGGCCAAAACGGCGTCCGCCTTCGCCTCCACCGCGCCGTCCACCAGGTGCTGCAGCGACCCGACGCCCCCGCTGGCCACGACTGGGATGGTGGTGGCGGCGACGACCCTGCGAACGAGCTCCACGTCGTAACCCTCGCGCGTGCCGTCGCGGTCCATGGAGTTGAGCACCAGTTCGCCGGCCCCCAGTGCTTCGCAACGCTGCGCCCACTCAACCGCGTCGATGCCCGTCGGCGTGCGGCCTCCGTGTGTGTAGACCTCCCAACGAGGGGCGGCCGAGGTCGGGTCACGGCGCATATCTATGCCCACCACGGCGCACTGGGCCCCAAAGGTGCCCGAGATCTCCTTCACCAGCTCAGGCCGGGCCACGGCGGCCGAGTTGACGCTTACCTTGTCGGCACCCAGACGTAGCAACCGCCGGGCGTCCTCGAGGCTACGCACGCCTCCGCCGACGGTAAGCGGTATGAAGACCTCCTCAGCGGTCCTCGCCACGACGTCGTACATCGTGCTGCGGTCGTGCGCAGATGCGGTTATGTCGTAGAACACCACCTCGTCGGCGCCCTGGCTGTCATAGCGCGCTGCAAGAGCGACGGGGTCACCAGCGTCGCGCAGGTCCTGGAAACCAACGCCTTTGACCACGCGCCCTGCATCTACGTCCAGGCACGGGATAACCCTGACAGCCCTCAACGGCGCGCACCGCCCATCTGCGCCGCCAATAGGCCACCTCGGACGGCCCGGCTCATTCGGGCAAGCCCCGGCACGCGGCCACAGCGTCAGGCACGTTGAAACGTCCTTCGTAAAGCGCCCTTCCGACAATGACCCCCGAGAGGTGCCGGTTGTTGGAGCGCAACCAGGCCAGCTTGCGCAGGTCGTCGAGACTGCCCACCCCTCCAGAGGCGATAACAGGCACCTCGGTCGTCTCGAGCAGGGAGCGGTAGCCGGCGAGATCCGGTCCCACCATCAAACCATCGCGAGATATTTCCGTCACGATCACCGCTGCGGCACCATCGGCCACCAACGTCGCCACCACATCTCCGACCGAGTGTGCCGAGCTCTCCGCCCAGCCTTTGACCCTCACCTCTCCCTGGAAATGGTCTACGCCCGCTGCCACTTTGCCCGGCCAGCGCTCCGCCAGCTCGGCGAGGAAGCCGGCACGGGTTATAGCTGCCGTACCGACGATGATCCGCCTGGCCCCGGCATTGAACAGGTCCTGGGCATCGGAGACCTCACGGACACCGCCTCCCACCTGCACGGGGAGGTTGACAGCAGCAGCGATGCGGGCCACCACTTCCCGGTTGACCCCGGTCCCGGACCGGGCGGCGTCAAGATCCACGACGTGGAGCCACTTCGCCCCTCCGGCCTCGAACGCTTGAGCGCGCTCGACCGGGTCGGCCCCGTAAACAGTTTCTCGGCCAAAGTCGCCCTGGGCGAGGCGGACGCAGCGACCGTCGCGTAGGTCGATTGCCGGGTACAGGTCCATTTCACGAGCACGCTTTCACGAAATTGGCGAGGATCCCCAGGCCAACTGACGATGACTTCTCGGGGTGGAACTGGGTGGCGAATACGTTGTTGCGCTCTACAGCAGCCGCCACTTGCGTACCATATTGGCATGTAGCCGCGGTCTCTGGTCCCAACGGTGCGGAGTACGAGTGCACGAAGTACACCCATGCACCACTTTCGAACCCGGCAAAGAGCCGTGAACCCGGCGTGGTCTCCAGGACGTTCCATTGCATCTGCGGGCGCCGGATCCCCTCTGGCAGGAGGCCCACCATGCCCGGGAAAATGCCGAGACCCGGTGTACCGGGAGCTTCGTCGGAACCCGAGTACAGCAGTTGCATGCCTACGCAGATCCCCAGAAAAGGAGCCCCTCCCCTGTCCGCAGACCTCGCGGCCGCTGATGCAGCGTCCCACATGCCACTGGCAGCCAACGCTTCGCTGCAGCGGCCAAAGTTGCCGACGCCAGGGAGAACTACCCCGTCGGCCGCCTCGATGCCGGCAGCGTCGGTTACCAGGCGCGCGTCCGCTCCCGCTCGCTCCAAGCCCTTC
>DASSZK010000073.1:0-8071 GCA_035702845.1 Acidimicrobiales bacterium | reverse complement strand
TCGATAATCGCGTCGGCATGCCCGCCCGCTCTGGCATGCATGCTGGCCGGGGGCTCCACCGATGGCACCCTCGGGGCGACCTTCAGCTCCGTCTCCCCTCCGCCGAGCCCGGCCGGCGGCGCCAGCTCGATATCGACATCGCTGCCTTGGCCGGCAACGGCCTTCGCGTCGGCAGGCGCCGACATCACCAGTGGCGGCATCGCTTTGGCGGTGGCCCTGTTCATCACCTTCCCGGCCAACGTGTTCAACTCGACCTTCGAGGAGAACTACGCGGATATCACCGCCTGGTGGGAAAAGTGGCTCACCGTTTTCGTGAGCCGCGACCGGCGCCGAGCATGGCGCGAGCGGTGGCGGACTGCCCGGGCGCGGCTGCTCAGCGTCCTGCGCCTGGCCGGGCGCTCCCCGACCAAGCGCCTGGAGCGCGAGACGGTGGCCTTTGCCTGCGTGCTCGGCCTCGGTGCGCTCCTCGGCTCCCTACTCGACCCCTCCTTTGGCGCAAACACCCACACCCTCCTCACGTGGTTAGCCATCGCGCTGGCCATGGCAGCGGGAGTTGCAGTCTCCGCCGGGGTAACGATGGGCTACCACCGAGCCAGGAAGCGCCGAGGCATCGACCGTAAGCTACGGGCCCTCCCGGGTGGCCTTGCGATCGCCGCAGCTTGCGTCGCGATATCTCGACTATCAGGCTTCCAGCCTGGCTACCTGTACGGGATTGTCTGTGGCGTTTCGTTTGGGCGCGAGCTGGAGAGCCACGAGGAAGGCCACGTCGTGGCCCTCTCCTCAGTCACCCGGGTGGTCCTGGCGATAGTCGCCTGGCTGGCATGGGCGGGCGTGGGAGGCCCGAGGTTGGCCGGCGGTCTTTTGGGAGACCTTGCGAGCAACTTCTTGGCCTCATTTTTTGTTTCCGGCCTGGTGAGTACCGTGATCTCGCTTTTCCCTCTGCGGTTCTTACCCGGTCACAAGCTCCACAATTGGCACAAAGGCGTATGGCTTGCCACCTTCTCGCTCACGTTGTTCGTCCTCGTACAGGTCCTGTTGCGCCCTCATTCGTCGTCTCCTGGCGGCGGGTCGCATGCCCCGCTCATCACGACCCTGACCCTTTTTGTGCTCTTCGGCGCCGGCTCTGTGCTCTTCCGCCGGCACTTCGTCAAAAAACACCACCAGGAGGGTGAAACCTCCGCGACGGCGCTCGAGCCCGCCCCGGCCGAGGGCCAAAGTGAACCAGCCAAGAGCGAGGGGCTGCCGGCTTCATAGGCCTGCCGGTGCCGTATTTGCCAGGAAATACCCAGGGGTAGGCGGGCGGGAAAGCTCAGGCGGGTACTGCGCCCGAAGCCTGTGGGCCGACCAGGTCGACGGCCCGCGCCTCCCGGTTGGCTTGCTGGCGGGAGAGCAGAGTCTTTTGCAAGACCACCACGACCACGATGAAGACCCCATAGACGATGTTTTGCGTGTAGTCGTTGAGGTGACCATCAAGGTTGACGAAGTCCTGGATCACTCCGAGCACCAAGGCGCCCGCCAGTGGGCCGCTCACCGTACCAACCCCGCCGGTGAGCGCGCAACCGCCGACTACCGCAGCGGCAATGCTTTGGAGCTCATAACCGGTACCAACCGTTGGCTGTCCTGATGCCGAGAAGCCGGCGAACAGTGCTCCAGAAAATGCTGCGAGCGCCCCGCTCAGCATATACGTGATGAAGACCACCCGCCGGACCGGGACACCCAGCATCCTGGCAGAATCCTCGTTCCCACCCACGGCAAACAGCGCCGCCCCGTAACGGGTCCGATTGAGCACCACGGCACCTATGGCGAACACGACCACCATGACCAGGGTCACGTCGTCGACGCCGAGGACGTTCCCGGAGGAGAAGGTCGTAAAAAAGGTGCCGCCGTGCACGTTGATCACGTTGCCTTGGTTGGTTATCGCCAACGCAAGACCTGAATAGCCGAGGAGCTCGGCAAGCGTCACAATGAAAGGAGCCATCTTGACCGTGCCGATCAAGTGCCCGTTTACCGCACCCGAGACGAGGCCCGCCGCCAGTGGCAACACGAAGGCGAGCGGCCACGCCACGTGGGACCCGTAGGCAGCGAGGACGCCCGCCAAGGCGAACAGCGAACCCACGGACAGGTCGAAGCCTCCGTAGATCAGCACAAAAGACTGGCCCAGGACGAGCAGGGCGATGAACGACGACTGGCGCGCCACGTTGGACAGGTTCGAGACGGTAAGGAAGTTGGGCACCTGGCTGGACGCGATGGCGACGGTGAGAGCCAACACGATAAAGGGCGTCAAACGCCTTGCGACGGAGGCGAGGTCCGGGCGTGCACTTCCCGCCCCCATCCCGGCACGGCGCTTCAGTGGTGTTGCAACCCGGGCCTCCGCCATCAGTTGCCCCGTCTCTTTTGGAAGTACACGGCAGCGACGATTATTACCGCTTCCACCATGGTCGCCGTTGTCGGTTGCAGGTTGTGGCTCACGAATGTGTTGCTCAGCAACTGCAGCACAAGCGCGCCGGCCACAGTACCGAGCATGGTGACCCGCCCGCCGCTGAGCGGGGTACCGCCGAGGACTACCGCCGCTATGGCCAAAAGTTCGTAGAGCTGGCCGATGTCGCCGGGGTCGCTTGCGCCCAAGTAGGCGCTCGAAAGCAGCCCGGCCACCCCGGCCAGGAGGCCGCTCAGGGCGTAGACCACCAGCAGGCTACTGCGCACAGGGACGCCGGAGATGTAGCTGGCCCGCGGGTTGCCGCCTATGGATATGACACGACGGCCAAAGGTCGTATAGCGCAGGACGACCCCACAAATGGCCGCCGCCAAAAGGGCGACTATCGCCATGTTGGGCACACCCAGGACACGACCCGTCGCCAGCCGCTGTAGCGTCCCGTCGTTCATCATTATCTGGTTCCCCGACGTCAAGGACTCGGCGAGGCCACGTAAGGCCAATTGCATGCCCAACGTGACGATCAGAGGTTGGACGTCCAGGAAAGCGATCACCGCGCCGCTAAGGAGCCCGGCGGCCGTTGTAACGGCCAGCGCGCCGGCGATCGCGAGCGCGGCCGAGCGCTGCTCTGTGGACTGGCTGACACTGAACCCGAAAAGCAGAGGCAGCACTGCGGAGGACAGGGCCATGTTGGAACCCACGGAGAGGTCGATCCCTCTGGTGCCGATGGCAAGAGCCTGGCCGGCGGCCACCAGGACAAGTGGTGCGGCCTCCACGGCCAGGCTGCGGAACGCGGCCACTGACGTGAAACCCTGGGTGGCGACTACGTCGTAGACAACCAAGCCCACCAAAAAGATGTAGACGCCGTACTCCCTCAACAGATCGGTCCAGGGCCCGGTACGCCAGTTGCCCTTCGCTGCGCCGGTTGAGGTTGGCTTTTGCGGGCCCGGCGTCCCGCTCAACTCCGTGCTCATGTCTTTGTCGGCGCCCGTCACCACGCCACCACTGGCCGGACCACTGGCCGAAGGCGGACCTGTGACGAGCCCGTCGCCGGCAACGCGCCGTGACATCATAGAGCGAACTCCCTCTCGGGCACCAGGTCCTCCAGGACGGCGGACATCAGCTCGTGGCTCACTCTTGTACTGGGCCATCGTGCAGTGGCTCCACGTGCTCGCGCCGAGGCGTAACGTGCTCGCGCCGAGGCGTAACGGCAGCGGTTGCGGAGATCGAGCCGGTGCCAGCCGGATCGCCGGCGAGGGCCTTGATGATGTTTTGCTCGTTCAGGCTGTTGCCGGCGATTTCAGTCACGACCTCTCCGGAGCGCAGGACCAAGGCTCGGTCGGAGGCGGCCAGCAGCTCTTCGAGCTCGGAGGAGATCATGACGATCCCGGCTCCGTCGGCGGCGAGCTCAGCAACGATGGACTGGACTTCGGCTTTGGCCCCCACGTCGATCCCGCGAGTCGGGTCGTCGAGGATCAGCACCTTTGGGTGGGCGGCCAACCACCGGGCCAGCAGGACCTTTTGCTGGTTGCCGCCTGACAGTTCCCCGGCACGCTGGTCAGGGCCCGAAGCGCGGACCGAGAGCCGGTCCATGAGCTCCGACACCACTCGCTCGGCGGCCGCCCGCTTCACGAAGCCGAAGCGCGACATCCTCCCCATCGTTGTCAGCAGGATGTTGTCACGTACCGACATGTTCGGGATTACCCCGTCGGCGCGGCGATCTTCGGGGAGGAAAGCGAGGCCGGCATCGATGGCGTCAGCCGGTTTGCCAGGACGTAGCCGCCGACCGCCCAAGTGGACTTCTCCCCCGCGGGAGCGTTCCACGCCGAATATCGTCTCGACGGTCTCGGTCCGGCCCGAACCGAGGAGACCGGCGAGTGCGACCACCTCACCGGGGCGCACGGTAAAAGAGACGTCCCTTACCTTGGGGCCACCGTGCAGGTTCGTCACGCTCAGCGCCGGCGCCGCACCCTCCACCGTCGTTTCGGGCTTGGGGCGCTTTACCATCTGGGCCAACGCCCGGCCAAGCATGGTATCGACGAGCTCCTGGCGGGTTATCTCGCTCATTGCGCTCTCGCCGACCACCCTGCCGTCGCGCAACACGGTTACCCTGTGGCACAGATCGAACAGCTCGTCAAGGCGATGGCTCACATAGATGACAGCCGCCCCCTCTTGTACCAGCCTTCGCACCACAGAAAATAGTGTGCGCACCTCGGCATCGTTGAGTGCTGAAGTCGGCTCGTCCATCACAAGTACCCGCGCGTTGGCTGCGGCAGCGCGCACCAACGCAACCATCTGTTGGATCCCCAAGGGCAGTGAACCGAGATCGACCCTGGCATTGATGGCGCCCATGCCGTAGCGGTCAAGGAGATCGCGAGCGTCCCGGAACAGCTTGCGTTGGTCAACCAGGCCCCACCTGGTTCGCGGCTCTGAACCGAGGAAGAGGTTGTGCGCCACAGAACGCAGCGGGACCAGGTTCACTTCCTGGTACATGGTGCTGATCCCTGCCACCTGAGCGTCCCGCGGGCCGGAGAAGTGCACCTGGCGGCCTGACACGAAAAGCCTGCCGGCGCTTGGTGCGTGGTAGCCGGTGAGGATCTTTATGAGCGTTGACTTACCGGCACCGTTCTGGCCCGCCAACGCATGGACCTCGCCCGGTCGTAGCGCGAAAGACACGTCGCTCAGCGCATGGACGCGCCCGAAGTCCTTGCTTATGCCTTGGGCTTCAAGGACGGCCGCCTGGGGGCTGCGGCCGTCCTCTAGCTGTAGAGCCATCTCTTCTCTCGTCACCGAGCTAGCCCGGTGCGAGCCTCAGCCGTTAGCACTTCTCCCAGGGACCGTTGCCCTCTTCCATGCGCACGAGAGCCGGGGAACGAGCTCACGAGCGTGGTCCGCCTAAGAGAGTCGCAAGTGCCCTGGGGTCGCACTAATAGACGATGCCTGAGTGCAGGGCCTGGCTGGCGTTGGCCCGGGTGAAGAGGTGGTCTTTGATGATGAGCTGGCTGTAGATGGCATGACCCTTCAAGTACTGCTGGATCTGGCTGAAGATCAGCGGGCCGAAGCGGGGGTTGGTCTCGACGTCGGCGAACACCTCGCCGGAGACGATGTCCTGGACACCCTCCTGGGTACCGTCGATAGTCACCAGCTTGATGTCCTTGCCTGGCTGTTTGCCGGCGTTCTTTATGGCAGTTATGGCCCCATAGGTCATGGCGTCGTTCTCACTGTAGACGGCATTGATCGTGGGATGAGCCTGGAGCAGGGACGTCATGACGGTCTGGCCAGTCGTGGTGGCAAAGTTGCCGCTCTGTTGGGCAACGACCTTCATCCCTGGATGGCCCTTCAGCCCGGCGAGGAAGCCCTGAGTGCGGTAGACCTCCACCAGGTTGCCGAGGGTACCGAGGAGCACGGCGACAGTGGCATGACCACCCGTCGCCTGGACCAGGTAATTGGCTGCCTCTTCGCCCTGCTGGTAGAAGTTTGAGCCGGCGAAGGTGACATAGCCGTCATTGCATGCGGTCGACCCGCCGGGGATCTTGCCGTTTATACCAGCCGTCTGGCGGTCGATGGTGAACACCGGGATGTGATGGCTGGCTGCGTCCTTCCAAGCGGCTTCCAGCCCGTTGTCGAGCTCAGGAGCAACGATGAGCACCTTGACCCCGCGCGAGATGAGGTCTTCGATGTCGCTCAGCTGCTTGGCTCCGCTGAAATTGGCATTGGTTTGTATAACGGTCGCGCCGTAGGCCTTCGCAGTGGCCTCGATCGAAGCACTTTCGGTGGCCCGGAACGGGTTGGAGAGCGGTTCCGATTGCGAGAAGCCGATAAGGGCGCCACGCAGAGAGAAGTTGTACGGCTTCGCTGGAGCGCACTTTGGCCCCTTGCCGGTCACGACTTGTTGGCCTCCGTTGGATGCGGCCTTGGCATTCGATGCGGCCATGGCCGGTGCCTGTGCGGCGGCGAGCATCCCCAGGGCGGCTGCCGCCCCCAGGAAGGCCCCGGCGGCGCGGAGTGGACCTTTTTTCATCTATACCCCTTTTTGTGTTAGCGGACGTACCGTGATGGCCGGCCGGGCCCGTCTTGGACCAGGGCCGACCCTGTCCTGCGTTTTCGGTCCGAGCGGGCACCTGACGGGGATAGAACGCCCCGCCAAGACCCTGCTTTGGAGTCGACGATGTTTCAGATCATACGCACAGATGCGAGGGGATGTCAAGAATTGAGCGAATTTGTGACCCCACCGGCGCACGAGTCGAACAAGTCCGGACCTCGGCCACCCCTGACAGGCGCCCTTCCCAGGGAGGGCGCCGCTGCCGCTCACTGGGAAGTCAGGGTGCGACTGGGACTACTACCAGCTCTTTTACTTGGCTCTTGAGCTGACGTTGTGCCTCTGGCGGGAGCCCATCGTCGGAGATGAGCACGTCCACATCTGAGAGAGGAGCCATAGTGCATAGAGCCGTCGTGCGCCATTTTGTGTGGTCGGCAACGACCACCAGCTTGCGGCACCTGGAGATGAAGGCCCGGTTGGTCTCTGCCTCGCTGATGTTGGGGGTGGTGAGCCCGGCGGTCGGGTCAATGCCGTGCACGCCCAGGAACAGCGTGTCGAAATACAGCGAGCGGATCGCCGCGTCGGCCGTCGGGCCCACGAGGGCGTCCGAAGGCGTACGGAACTCACCGCCTGTCAGGATCACGGTCGCTGCCTTGCGGCCATCCTGTTGCAGCTCATGCCACACTTTCATCGAATTGGTAACGACTGTTATCTCGTCGATGCGGGCGATGTAGCGGGCCAGGGTGCACGTCGTCGTCCCGGCCGAGAGGGCGATCGCTGAACCCGGCTTGACCAGCTCTACGGCGCATTGAGCGATCGCGGACTTCTCTGCCTGCTCGCGGAGCGACTTTTTGTCGAAGCCCGGTTCCTCGGCACCGCGCTGGGCCAGTACGGCGCCTCCATGGACGCGCTCGATGGTGCCTTCCTTTTCGAGCATGTCGAGATCCCTGCGTACCGTCATCTCCGATACTTCCAGGACCTCGCTCAGATCGGAGAGCCGCATACCCCCATTGGCTTGGAGCAGCTCAAGGATCTGGTTGCGCCTCATATGGGCAAGCATCTAAGAACGGCCCCCTCCCAGCTGTAGTGCCGAAGCCCAGCCGGCTACCTCCTGTCTCCAACACGTTACCCGCACACCTGGCTCGCCCGAGCCTTGGCCGACGCCGGCGTTATACGCGCCCACCTGCTCAACGTCCAGCTCTTCGCAGTCGCTCGGCCGCCTCCTCGGGCATTACGTCGTTGGCAAAGGCGTCCATCCCCGACTCGGAACCGGCCAGGTACTTGAGCTTGTCCCCAGTGCGGCAAGGTGTGAACATCTCCAGGTGTAAAGCGAACTCGGGCTCGGGGCGCTTGGAGGGTGCCTGGTACCAACCGGCAATGTAAGGAGCGGGCTTGCCGAACAGCTTGTCGAACCTGCCGTAAATGTCGAGGAGGACCCCGGGTAGCTCGGCCCGGGCCCCTGGGCTGAGACTGGGAAGGTCGGGCACCCTCACGTTGGGGTAACAGTGCACTTCGAAGGGCCAACGGGCGGCGTGGGGGACGAAAGCGCTCCAGTGCTCAGTAGCCAGGACAACCCGGCTGGCCTCCGAGCGCTCCCTTGC
>DASSZK010000053.1:0-6449 GCA_035702845.1 Acidimicrobiales bacterium | reverse complement strand
TTCCACCTCCCGAGCATCCGGGAGGACGGCACCTGGATTTGCTCAGCGCTCGGGGCCTGGGCGCTTCACGCCGGCGGCTGGCGAGCCGAGGCGATCCAGCGCAACATCTACGAGGTGACCCCGGCCGACCTCGTGGGGGCGCTCTCGTGAGGGTGCTACCTGACGGCAAGTGCTGGCGTTGCGACCACGAGACGCACCTCGTCGGCGACCCGTTCGTCCCGTCGGTGAGAGACACGATCGGGGTGTGCCGGCGGTGCCGGAAAGAACGTGAGGCGATCGTGGCCCGCATCGTCGCAGCCAAGGCCGCCGACCCGACTCGAGGAGGGCTCTAGTGGCCGCAACGCTCGTCACGATCACCGGCACCTACCCGCCCGGCACCGAGGGCAACGTCACCCTGCGATGCTCTGCCGAGATCGAGAACGGCGGGACCATCTACCCGGCCGTCCCCTACTCCGGCTCCCTCACCGCTGGGGCGCTCCCGACCGACCCGGTGACGCTCAGCATCCCAAACGTGCCGGCGAACAACGACCCGGGCACGACGCCCACAGGGGTCACCTACACCGTTACCGAACGGGTGATCGGCGCTCCCGTCGTCACCTATCAGGTCGAGGTTCCGGCCTCGGGCGCTCCTACGGTGGACCTGTCGAGCCTCCAGCCGGTCGAGAACCAGTCGGTCACCTACGGCGTGGCGTCCTTCAACGGTCGCTCGGGCGTCGTGCTGCCCGAGGCGGGCGACTACTCGGCTGCCGAGGTCGGAGCCGTGGCCCTCCCCCCTTCCCCTGCCACCGACGACGTGCTCGTCTGGAACGGCTCGGAGTGGGTCGCAGACACCCCCACCGTCATCGCCCCGGTTCAGTCGGTCTTTGGCCGCACCGGAGCCGTGGTGGCCGAGGCTGGCGACTACACCGCCCCCGAAGTCGGTGCCGACCCGGCCGGCGCTGCCTCCACAGCACAGGCCAACGCCGAGTCCTACGCGGCTGCTGGGCTTGCCACCAAGCTCCCCCTCGCGGGCGGCACCATGACCGGCCTTCTCACCACAGCGGGCCAGTCCATCAACGTCCGCTCGCTTGGAGCCGGAGCAGCAACCTCGGAGACAACCGACCAGTACCTCCGCTCCAACGGGACAGGCGCAGCGGTGTCTTACCCGCTCCCCGCGGCCACCGGCTCAGGCCGGGTGCTCATCTTCGAGAACGCGGACACGGCCTCGACTCCCGGCGTGTTCACCATCACCCCGAACGGGACGGACAAGGTTCGAGGGGTGAATGCCTCGGTGATGTGTGTTCAGTACGCCGACCAGATTGCCTTGGTGGACGGAGCGGCGGGGGAGTGGGACTTGGTGGACGCTCGCCTGTCGCCGGTGGTCATCACCACTAGCGGAAACTGGACGTGCCCGTTGACCGGGAGCTGGGAGGCCGAACTCATAGGAGGCGGAGGAGGGGGAGCAGGCGGTGGTAGCGCCCTTACCACCGGAGGCATCACAAACCAGCAGGGTGGTCCAGGAGGCGGGGCTGGTGAGAAGCACAGCGCCGTATTTTCATTTAACGCAAGCACCTCCTATCCGGTGACGATTGGCGCAGGGGGAGTTGCTGGTGGCGGAGCCGCAGCCAACGGCAATGCCGGAACCCCCGGAGGGAACGGAGGGATTACACAGTTTTCAACGCTGGTGTTCGCCATGCCGGGAACAGGAGGGCAGGGACCGAGCGGGAATGCCGCCAGCGGCGGGAGCGCTGGCGGCGGGCCTGGCGCACTTGCCGTCTGGGGACCTCCCCCAGGATACGCTCGTGTCTGCCTCGGTTTCGGCGGGGCCTCTGACGGCACTTTTTCTGCAATAGGAGGTGGACTGAACGGCATATGGGGCGGCGCATCGGGCGGCTCTGCTACGGGCACGCTAGGTGGCGGAGGTGGCGAAGCATACGGGCCAACAGACCCATTGTCGGCAGCTAATAACCAGCTCTCCCCTGGAGGCACAGGTGCTTCAACGACCACTAGCGGGCTGAACGGACAGGCAGCCACCCAATATGGCTGCGGCGGCGCTGGCGGGGGCGGTGGTGCTCCGGGGGGAGCTGGCGGCAACGGTGGCAACGGTGGTCCCGGCCTGATCCTTCTCACCTGGAAGGGATGACGATGCCCAACTACGCACAACTCGACTCCGACACCGTCACCAACGTCGTCGTGGCCGAGGCCGACTATGCAGCCGAGCAGGGCTGGGTCGAAGTCCCCGCGGACCAGCCGGTCGGGATTGGATGGACCTACGACTCCACCGCTGACACCTGGACGGCCCCAACTCCCCCTACCGACCCGCTGGCCCCGGCAAGGGCGACAGTGGCCGACCTCCTTGCTCAACAGGGTGCTCTCCAGTCCCAGCTACAGGCTGACATCGCGGCTGTCGCCAACTGGGGGACGATGCCCGCCGCAGAGCAGGGCGCCGTCATGGGGCGCATCTTGCAGGACGGCCTCGGCAACACCATGCAGGTCATCCAGGCTCTCCTCCAGCTCACCGGGAACGCCGCGAGCTGAGGGTCGAAAGAGAAAGGACGCAAGTGGCAACCTACGCAGAGATGAGCGGCGACACGATCACGAACATCGTCGAAGCCGACGCTGACTTCGCAGCGGCGAACGGCCTCACGGCCATCGACGGCCTCGACCCGATGCCGGGCATCGGCTGGACGCTCGCAGGCGGGGCCTGGAGCCCGCCAGCCCCGAGCGCCACGGCAACGGCCATCCAGAGCGCCCAGGGCGTCGTGAACAACCTCTACGCCCAGATGGCGGCCCAGCTCGCCCAGATCCAGTCGGACGCGGCCCTGTTCGCCAACGTGGCCGACGGCTCGACGCTCTCGGCAGCCCAAGGAGCAGCGGTCCAGAGGGCCATCAACGGTTTCGCCAACGTCATCACGGCCCTCAAGAACCACATGGTGCTCACCGGGGTGCTCCCGCCGGAGGCCGCTGGGTGACTACCGCCGCTCCCACGGCTTGGGCATCTTGTGGCGCTCCCACAGGTAGCACGGGAAGCAGACGACCCAAAGGAGGAGGACCCCCCACGTCCAGGCGACCCGGGTGTACCCCCCGACGCGCCCGTCGTCGTCCCGCATGACCTTCGCGTCGACGTTGACCCAGATGGCCGTCCCGACGACGAGCGCCACTAACAGCAGGCCCATCAGCCGACCGGCCCGTAGGTGATCGGAGCCTGCCAGCCGTCGGTCTCGAGCTGGTGCAGGGTGAACACGATCGAGCCGAGGTGCGGGATGCTCACCTTGTAGAACGGCTCGGTGGGAACCTCGACCGTCGCTGTGTAGGTCATGCCGGCGCCCACTCCCGTATCCGGGGTGCTGGTGGCTCCGAAGGTGGGGTCGCTCGCCACTATCTGGCCCGAGCCGCTGTAGACGACGACGCCCGGCTGACCGCCTCCGTTGAACGGGTCGCTCGCGTCGTAGCCGCCCAGGCTGCCGGTGGTGTCGTCCACGGAGATGTGCAGCTCGTGGGTCACCTGGTGCTTGGCCGCTGTCGGCGCGGTCCCTCCGCCGCCGCAGGCCGCTAGGCCGATGCAGATCGCTCCGAGCGCGAGCGCCCTTCTCACCGTCGCCTCCTCGCGTAGCGGACCGCCTCGCCCACGCTGGCGAGCGCCCCGAAGATCAGGAGGGCCGCGGTGCCAGCGCCGGCCCCGTAGGCGAGTGAGTGGCCGAGCGACATGGCAAAGCCGAGGGTCACCGCTCCCCAGAACGCCGCCTTGTACAGGCCACCGGGCCGGTTGATCGGGGCGTCGGGGTTCACGCCGGGCTCCCGAGCGCTAGCACGGCGTCGTTGGCGCCCTCCCGGTCCCAGGCGGTGTAGATGGCCGTCGTCGTCGGCGACTCGTGGCCGAGCAGGTCTTGGACGAGGCGCAGGTCGCGGGTCTGGCGGTACAACTCGGAGCCGAACCAGTGGCGCAGCGAGTGAGCCGTGTGGGCGATGCCGAGGCCATGCAGGTAGGCGTTCAGCTCCTGGGAGAGCTGCCACGCCGGGTAGCGGTCGAGGCAGCGTGCTCGGCGGAACAGGGGGCCAGACGCCGGCATCGGGAGCGCCCGGAGAGCGGCGAGCGTGGCAGGGTGAAGTGGCACCAGGCGCTCTTTCGACCCCTTCCCGTAGATGCGGATGAGGCCCTGCTCGACGAGCACGTCCTGACGGTCGAGGCCGGCGATCTCCATGCAGCGCAGGCCACCGTAGGCCGCGAGGGTTAGCCAGCACCGGATCATCGGACCGGCTTCGCTCAACGCGAGCTGGAGCTGAGCAGTCGGCGTCGGGCGGGGGAGGGTGCGCGGGGAGCGGGGACGCCGGACCGAGAGGGCTGGGGACGCCTCGATCAGCCCGGCGTCAACGGCCCAGCCGTAGAAGCTGCGCAGGTCGGCCAGGTACGACGCCCGGGTGCGTGCCTCGCAGCCGGCCTTCTTGGCGGCGTCGAGGTAGCCCTCGACGTCCTTCGTGGTCGCCTCCAGCAGCGGTCGGCCCCCGAGAAGGCCCTGGAACCGGCGCAGCGTGTTGCGCCGCTTGTACCTGGTCCCGTCGCTCATCTCCTGGCGCCCGAGCGCCCGGTCGTAGAGCGCTAGCACCTTCGCGTCCGTCTCACCTAGCATGAGGCCCCCCTTCTGCTGGACGGTCACGGAGGGTAGTCCCCGGCCACGGTGAGCACAAGAGGTTATGAGGATTCACGCAACGGCCCGGTCGAGGGCGGGAACCTTCAGGTTCTGAGACTCGGCATCCTCGTAGTCCCCGGTCAGGAGCGCCAGCAGCGCCTCTTTCGGCCCGAGGTCGAGCAGGCTGCGGGGCACCCCGAGCGCGACGGCAAACCCGTCCGCCTCCCAGGGCGTGATCTTCGAGTGGCCGCGGAGCTTGTTCCAGACGCCCTGACGGGTCATGCCCATCTGCGAGGCGAGGAAGCCGGCGCCGATCCGCTTGAAGCGGACCACCTCGTCGATCGTCTGCGCTAGCTGCTCCCAGACCTCGCGCTGCTCTCGCATCGTGCGCTGTGCGGCGGTCTCTTTGCTCATGCAGGGATTATACGACCTTTGTCAACGTTTTGGCAACGCTGTCCAGATTCGGTGTGCCCGAAAACGTTGACAAGCTGCCGACGACGGCGTATCTTGCCGGCATGGGGAAATCCGCAAGGGCTGGCTCGGCAAGACGCGTGCCTCGCTCGGGGCTGTTCCGGGAGGCCAACGGACGGCTCGACTACGACCTCGACGGCTGGCTCCGCAACCGCCGGGCAGCAGGGCTGTCCTGGCAGGCGATCTCCCGGGAGCTGCACTCGACCTACGGGCTGACGGTCACCGACATGACGCTCGTCAACTGGGCCCGCGCCCTCGGCATCGAAACCAAGAAGGCGTCGTGAGCGCCGAGCGCCGGATGAGGCGTCGCCAAGAGCGCGAGCGCACCGTCGCTGGCAAGCAGGCCGGCCGGGCGGCCAAGGCCAAGGCTGACGCCGCCGCTGAGAAGGCCCGGCCAGAGTTCGAGGCCCGGGCGACCGCCTACTTGGAGGACCTGGCCGTGCTCAAGGGAGCGACCAAGTGACGCTCGCCCTTGTCACCAACGGGGCAGCCCTCCTGCTCGCCATCGGCTACGGCATCGTCACAAGCCGCGGCCAGTTCCCGAGGCGTCGGCGTGGCTAGCGACCCGAACCTCGCCATCCTCTCAGAGGCCCGCTTGCTTGCCGTGACCCCCGAGGTCGTCGGCCGTGAGCGCTTGGCCAAGTTCGCCAGCGTCCCGCAGGGCCCCCTCAGCGAGATAGCTGGCGCGCCGGGGCCGCTCCATGCCCCCCGCTCGGAGCGCCCCGGCAGCTTCTTCTCTCGCGTCTGCCCTGAGTGTGGCAACGAGAGCCGCGCTGCCCGTCGAGCCTGCGCATGGTGCGAGGGCCACGGTTTCGTGAGGGAGGCCAGGTGAGCAAATGCATCGAAGTCCGAACCCAGGCTGAACTGGACAAGGCACTCAAGTCCCCGGACGCCTGCGTGCATCTCGTGGGCGGCGGGTCGTTTGTTGTCACGGGCAACTCGACGGTGACGGCCTACGGCAACTCGTCGGTGACGGCCTACGACACCTCGTCGGTGAGGGCCTACCACACCTCGACGGTGATGGCCTACGACACCTCGACGGTGACGGCCTACGGCAACTCGACGGTGGAGGCCTACGGCAACTCGACGGTGACGGCCTACGACAACGCGACGGTGACGGCCTACCAGACATCTGTGGTGCGCGCGTTCGGTGGCACGGTGGACGCGGGACCCTACGTGGCCGTCGTGCGGCACGGCTCCGCACGCGTGACAGGGGGCCGCGTCGTCGCCGTTCCTGCCATCAAGACGCCTGCTCAGTGGTGCGAGTGGAACGACCTTGAGGTGACTGGGAAGGGGGCAGCTCGTACCGTCACGGTTTACAAAGCCGTCGAGGCCGATTACACCACCAAGTACGGGTCTCGCTGCACGAGC
>DASSZK010000043.1:0-6745 GCA_035702845.1 Acidimicrobiales bacterium | reverse complement strand
CGTATCGGGCACCGGGTTGGCTGCCGTTGCCGGCTTGCGTGCCCTTGCCGTAGTAGGGGTCATCGAGCTGGCGAAGGGCGCGGTTGGCCCCCTTGTCGCCGGCCCTGGCCACCCAGTGGCCAGGGCATTGGCAGGTGCGGGCGCAGTGACCGCGCATAACTGGTCACCCCTGCTAAAGGGCGCGGGTGGTAGAGGGGTTTCACCAGCCATGGGCGCTTTAGCCGTCAGTGCACCGGCAGGGGCTGGCCTGCTTAGCGCCGGCCTTGCCATTGGCCGCCTGTTGGGGGAGACGGCGCTCGGCTGCCTTGTTGCGGACATTGCGCTCGTACCGGTGTGCCGTCGCGCCCACGGGCGGCCCGGCGGGATGGCGGCCCTGGCCGTGCTGGTCCCCATTGTGGCCAAGCGCCTGGCCGGGAACCGCCGTCCCTCGACGCCGGCAGTGCGTACTTACCTTGCCCGCCTTTTGTTGGACCGTGACACCTTCGCGCCGCCCCTGACCGGGCTTGTCGCCTCCCGAGAGGGACGGCCCTGAGCGTCTGCGTCGTAACGGACAGCGCATGCTCCTTGCCGCCCGAGCTTGCTGCATCGCACGGCGTGGTCGTGGTCCCGATGCGGGTGGCCGCGGGGGACCGTGTGTGGCCAGACGGCGCTGTGGGCCCGGGCACTGGCACCCTCACCACTGGCACCCTCACCACTGGCACCCTAACCACCTCTTGCCCGTCGCCAGGCGAGCTCGTCGAGCTTTACCACGGCCTCGGTGCGGAGGATGTCCTGGTCCTCACAGTTTCCCGCCGTATGAGCGCCATGTTCGAGTCCGCCACCTTGGCTGCCCGGTTGGTGGCCGGGTGCCACGTGCGGGTTTTCGATACCGGGACGGCTGCGGGCGCTCAGGGGCTGGTCGCGCTGGCCGCTGCCAGGTGTGCCCGGCAGGGTGGCTCGTTGGACGAAGTGGAGACGGCCGCACGCCGGTGCGCCGACCGGGTGAGGTTGGTTGCCACCCTGCCTTCCCTGGCCAGCCTGGCCCGCAGCGGCCGGGTACCGCAGGCGGCGGCATGGGCGGGCACTTGGCTCGGTCTCAACCCGCTGTTCGAGTTCCGCTCCGGCCGGGCCGTACCGCTGCGGCCTGTGCGTGGTCGCCACCAGGCGCTCGATCGATTGGTCAGCATCTGGCGTTCCAGTACCGACGCGCACCGTGAAGAAATGCTCCACATTTGCGCCATGCACGCGCTCGAACCGGGTGTCGCGGATGACCTGATGGCCAGGGTGTCCATGGATGTGCACCCGACCTCCAGCTTCGTGGCCTCTTTCAGTGCAGTTATGGTGGCCCACACGGGCACCGGCCTGGCCGGCCTTGCGTGGTGGTGGGAACCGGTGGGTGCCCCGGGAAGATCAGGCGCCTGACATGGCGTCAGCGGCCGCAACCGCGTTGTGGCGCTTGAGCCCCCGACGGAACCACCATGACGACAGCACGATGCCGGCACCCGTGAGCCCCGCCGATAGCCCTGTCTTGGCCGCCAGGTAGGTGGCGATGGGGAAGTTGAGGAGCAGCAAAATTGTGCCCGCGGCGTTGGCCAGGCTTACCAGGGCCCAGAGCAGGCTGATGCGCACGAACAGGCGCCGCACCTTGGGGTGCTTCACGAACCCGGCGGGAAAGGCAACGAAATCGTGAGCCAGTTTCTCTGCAAGGGGCCGGCCCAGCGGCACCGACAATAAGAACGCTCCGCCGATGAGCGCCGTAGCCAGAGACGGCTGCAGGAAGTAGACGAACAAGCTGTGCTGACCGCTCAGGAGGGCTATCAACGAGCGAGCGGTCAAGCCGACCGTCGAGAGCACGAGAAGGCCGGGCACCCGTTCACGCATGAGCACTCGGCGCCCGAGAGCCAGGTAGTTCCATGCCAGGGCCGCGCATATGGCACCGGTTGCGCCCAGGGCTGCCAAGGCTCCGTAAAAGAGCACCAGCGGTATGAGGGTGGCTTCGACAACTTGCGGGGCCGCCCGTCGAGCCAAGTCGCGCAAGCGGGGGATCTCGAAGTGATGGTCCACGCTATTGGCTCGACGGCCACGCCCCGACCATGTAGCGCGTTTCCGGTTGTGCAGGGTCGTCCTTCTCCCGTTGCGCCGGCAGCCACCGCCTGTGTGCTCGCCGTCTGTCATACAGAGTCTTGCCTATCCAGCGGGCTCGCGTACGGGCGCACCGTCTCGGGCGCTCGAATTCAGCAAAGTCTCAGGGCATGCGCCACCGGCTACTAGGGTTCGCCGCAGTGCCGATGGACGAGCCGCCGCCGACGCGTCACGCCCAAGGCGGCCGTAGCCGGCGGCGCCTGTTTCGCTGGGGCATCGAGTTGGCGGTGTTGGCCGGCGCTGCTGCCTTCGTCATCCTCGGGGCCGGCGGCAACCTTGGCGCCATCGCCAACAGCTTTGACAACTTGCGTTGGCACTGGCTCTTGGTGGGCGCCGGCGCCGAGCTGTGCTCGATCTTGTGCCTCTCGTGGCTCCAACATGCGCTCCTGCGTACCGGCGGGCTTGGTGTGCGGGTCAGGGATCTCCTGCCCGTGACCATGGCGAGCAATGCCGTGGCGCAGTCGCTGCCGGCGGGGGCTCTCTTTGCCGAGGGGTACGCCTTCCGCCAGTACCAGCGGTTGGGGGCCAGCCGGGCGCTCGGAGCTTGGGCTGAGCTCGCGGCGGGCGCTCTAGCCACTGCGGCGCTGGCGTCGGTTGCCGTCGGCGGTGCTTGCGTGGTGCAAGGCCCTCTGCGCTGGCAGCTACTACCGGCGCTGTGTACCGTCCTGGCTGGCGCGCTCGTCGCAGCCGGCCTTTTGCGCCGGACATCGGTGCTAAGCCGGCTCTTGTCCGGGTCCCTGAAGCGGGCGGAGCACCGCCTTCCTGCATCTTGGTGCCGCCATATCCGCGCCGCCGAGGCGCAGACGGCGCAGATGGGCACCTTCCGCCCAGGGGCCGGCTTGTGGGCTGGATGCTATTTGGCGGCCCTGGCCAACTGGCTCTGTGACGCTCTCGTCCTTATCGCAGGTCTGCTCAGCGTCGGTGGGCCTGTGCCTTGGCATGACGTAGTCCTCGCTTACGCCGCAGCCCAGTTCCTGGTGGCACTGCCGGTCACTCCCGGCGGTCTGGGGGTGGTGGAGGGAGGTCTTGTCGAAGTCCTGACGCGGTTCAAGGTGCCGTTCTCTCAGGCCACAGCGGGTACGCTCATGTACCGCGCCGTGAGCTACTGGTTCCTGCTGGCCATCGGGTGGGGGGCTGCCGCCTTGCTCGCTGCCCGCAACCGGCGCAACGACCGCACGACCGGGCTTGTCAGGACCGGCGCTGGCGACGCTCCCGGTTGTTGAGGAGTGCTGCAGGGATAGCCACGAGTGCCACGAACAGGACCGCCCCCAATGTCCCCCACGCCCAGTCGGCCGGTGCGCTGCTGGCTGCGGCTACCGCCCCATGGGCACTCGATGCCAGATGGTGAGCGGCGCTGGACGTAACGAGGGCCATTACCCGGACTTTAGTAGGCGCTCGAGGCGCTCGGCATCCCTGGGGGCGGCACCGGCGGTGTCGTTGTTGAAGTAGGCGAACACATCGCAGCCTGCGGCCAGCCACTCGGCGAGCATCCGGGCAGGGCGCTGAAGGGCAGCTTCACCGTAATCGCCTACGTACTTGCGAGCTAGCGCGTCCGGTCCGTGGAAGCGGGCATAGCCCCACGGCGCCGTGAGCTCCCAGGGATGCTCAGGGAGCAGGTCGTGGCAGCACAGGGCCACTTGGTAGCGGGACAGAAGCTCGAAGGTGGCATCTGCCAGCCACGACGGGTCCCGGAACTCGATCGTCCAGCGTAGGGGCGCACCTTCGCCCGAGACCTCCGTGGCGCGAGCCAAGAAAGCCTCGAGCCGCCCGAGGTCACGGCGCCAGTTGGGCGGCAACTGCACGAGGTTGGGCCCCAGCGCGGGGCCGAGAAGGCGTGCACGCTGGGCGTGGAGGTCCACCCAGCGCTCCGGCTGGCCGAGCTTGAGCCGGTGCGTGCCGAAACGGTTTACCTTGAGCGCGTAGACGAAGGCGGCCGGCGCCTGCTCTCGCCAGGCGCGGAACGTGGTCTCGGGTGGCATTCGGTAGAAGGTGTTGTTGACCTCGACCGTCCAAAAGTGCCGCGCATAGGACGAGAACCACCCCTTGGTGGTCAATTTGGCGTCGTAAAAGGTGCCGCGCCAATCCCGGTAGGACCATCCCGAGCACCCGATGAGAGCTCTACCGGCCATTGCCGGTTCTTACCCAAGCTGGGCTCTTGGCTCAGTCCGTTGCGGCCTCGACCAGAACCGGCTCGTCATGCGCCGCGCCGGCGGGACGGGCTGTGGCAAGGTCAGGGACACGCTGTTGGCGCTCGGGCGGTAGTGCCCTGCCAGTGCTCAGTAGTTCGCCGAGCCGGCCTGCCGGCACGGGCATCGAGAACCAATAACCTTGGCCGAGTGGGCAACCCAGCTCTCGTAGCGTGTGCTGCTGGCCTGGGTCCTCGATGCCTTCGGCGATCACATATACAGACAGGTTGCGGCCGAGCTGGATTATGGTCCGCACCAGCTCGTGAGACTTGTCGTCGGCCAAGTTCGACACGAAGCTGCGGTCGATCTTGAGGGCATCGATGGGTAGCTTGTGCAGGGCCTCCAAGGAGGAATACCCGGTACCGAAGTCGTCAATGTGGATCTCGAAACCTCGTTGACGCAAGGCGGCCAGCACCTCCAGGGCCTGTGGGAGGTTATGCATTATGACGCCCTCGGTGATCTCGAAGGTTACCCACCTGGGAGGTACGCCGGTGCTGGCCAGGACGTTGTCCACCTGGTCGAGCAGGCCGGGGTTCCAGAACTCCTTGTTCGACAGGTTGATGCTGGCCCTCAGCTGGTCGGCGACGATGCCGCGCGCCTTCCATTCCGCCAGCTGGCGGCAGGTCTCGGTTTGTATCCAGCGGCCCATGGGGACGATCAGCCCTGATTCTTCGGCGACCGGGAGGAACTCGCCAGGCGCGATCAGGCCCCTTGTTGGGTGGCGCCAGCGCACAAGGACTTCCATCGCTTGCAACGTGCCATCCCCTAGGGCGACTATGGGCTGGTAGTGCAGTTCGAGCTGCCCGCGCTCGATCGCCTGGCGAAGAGCGGACTCTGTCTGCAGCCGGCTCATGGCCCCTGCGTGCATAGAGGAGTCAAACGTCGTGTACCCCGAGCGCCCGGCGGACTTCGCTCGGTACATGGCGATGTCGGCGTCGCGTATAACGTCTTCGGGTTTGTCGTAAGAATTCGAACTGCTGGCGATCCCGATGCTTGCGGTAACGACGACCTCGTGGCCGTCAAGTGCGTAAGGTTCGGCCAAATCTGTCTGCAGGCGGCTGACGATGCGCTCCACAGCACCAAAGTCGGGTACGTGGTGCAGCAGCACTGCAAACTCGTCACCACCGAAGCGCGCCGCCGTGTCCGCTTCTCTAAGGTGGCCGGCTACGCGCTTTGCGACCTTGACAAGCAATTTGTCGCCTACCAGGTGGCCCAGGCTGTCGTTGACGACCTTGAAGCCGTCTAGGTCCAGGTAGAGCACGGCGTACTCGTAACCCGGGCTTCGCCGGGCATAGGCGATGGACTGCGAGAGCCTGTCGAGGAACAGGGCCCGGTTGGGTAAGCCGGTGAGGGAGTCGTAAAGAGCTTGGTGAACCAGCTGGTCCTCGAGTGCCTTGCGCTCGGTTATGTCCGTGAGAGAGCCTACGAGGCGTACTGCTGGACGGCCGTCGTCGGGTACGCCAAGCCCGCGGCATAGCATCCAGCGGTAACTACCGTCCGCCGCCCTCACGCGATGTTCTAGCTCAAAGGGCCCGTTATCACCCCGACGCCGTTGGCAGATGGCTTCCATCAGCGAAGTACGGTCGTCGGGGTGCGTGCGGCTCAGCCACTCTTCGGGGTTGTTGCTTATGGCATTTTCGCTGAACCCGAGGGTTTGCTTCCAGCGTTCGCTGTAATAGATCTCGTTGGCCACGAGGTCCCAATCCCATAACCCGTCGTTGGCCGCCTTGGCGGCCAGTGCGTACCTTTCCTCGCTTTTGCGGATGGTCTCTGCCAGGTCTCTCTCGCGCTGGTAGGAGACAGCTAGCTCGTAGTTGCTCTGGCGGACCGACTTCGTTACGGCCTCGTAATCCAGAGCCTGGCTGAGCAGTGCCGACCACTGGAAATACGATTCCTGGCTCAACAGCGCCGAGCCGACAGGGGCGACCAGTAGCAAGAAACCCCAGTCGGAGCTCACCGTACGCACTGGCAGGAGCACGACTAGGTCGTGCGGCCCCCCCTTTTGGGATCGCTCCAGGAAGACGTCAGGTGGGAAGCAGCGGGTGTCGAAGCGTTCGTGTACGAGGCTCTGTGTGGTGTTTTCCCGGTCAAAAATCCCGACGATTTCGAGCTCATGGCGTGACCCTGGTCCCGCCCACAACGCGAGAGCACCGACTTCAGCGACCGTCCTCGACATCCACTGGAGCGAACGGGGGTCCTCTTCGTGGCTGCGCAGAAGGTCCATGCTTATCTGGTGCTGGTCCCACACGTCGTCACTTATGACTTCGCTCAACCGCGCCTGCTCGACGATGCCGCCTTTGGCGAGCCCGAGGCTCAACTGCTGCAGGCACTCCCCGAGGCGCGCGACCGCACCCTGGGGTGCCCCGACCTCCAGCTGGCGTGTAAATTGGCGAGCGAACCGCAGTATCTCGAAGATGCCGGCGGATGGCCCTAACCCG
>DASSZK010000416.1:0-15520 GCA_035702845.1 Acidimicrobiales bacterium | reverse complement strand
AGTCGGGCAAGATCGCCGAGATCTACACCGCCGAGCTGCCGAAGAACCTGAGCGACTCCAGCGGGGTCGATGTCCAGGTCAAGTGCAAGCGCGGGGGCTCGGTGGACAAGCTCATGCAGGAGCTGGTCGAGCACACCAAGCTGCGCGACACGCTGGCGTTCAATTTTACCGTCCTGGTGGACAACATCCCCCAGACTCTGTCGCTACGCCAGATCCTCAGCTATTTCGTTGACTTTCGCCGCCATGTGGTGACAAGGCGCCTCGAGCACGAGCTAGAGGTGCTGCGCCGTCGCCTTCACCTCCTGCTGGCTGAGCGGGCTGCCGCTGACGTCATCGACCGGGTCGTGGCCATAATCCGTGGCGCCCGGGATGACGAGGACTCGCGGGCCCAACTGATGGCGGAGCTGCGCTACCTGCCTCACGGGTCGCGCACCGCCGTGCCTATCGACGAGGTCCAGGCCCAGCACATCTTGGACATGGCGCTAAAGCGGATCAACGCCCTCAACCGGTTCCGCATCGACGAGGAGATCCGCCAAAAGGGTGGGCGGGTCGACGAGATACTGGCCACACTGGCTGCCCCTGACGGGGTTACGGGAATCGTCCGCGAGGAACTGAAGGACGTACGCAAGCGGTACGGGCGGCCCCGGCGCACAGTGATCGCCGCCGAAGCACCGCTCGACAAGAAGGCGGTGGTGCTGGCGGCGGCCCCGGCCGACGACGTGTGGGCATACCTGTCCGCCGACGGCTCGCTACTTGTGTCGCCCCGCACTGGCCGGCTGCCGGGATCAGCCGCCATACGCCTTTCGGGACCGGCGCAGCTCGTTGCCGCCTTGGCGACAACCAGCGACCAACGCCTGCTCGTTTTCACCCGGCGGGGTGAGGCTGTCCGGGTGAGCCTGTCCGAGCACCAGGCCGCCCGCTCGGGTACCGGGCGTAATGTGCTGCCCCCTGGCGACGACGAGGTGGTGGCCGGCTTCACCGGCGAGGACGCCGCTTATTACCTACTGGTTTCCGAGCGAGGGCAGATCAAGCGGATCCCCGGGCGTACGGTGGCTAACGCCAGCGCCGGCGGGGTCACCTGTTGCCGGGTGCCTGACGGGGACCGCCTCGTAGCCGTGGTACCCCACGGGGAGGACGACGACATCCTCATCGCCAAAGCAGGGGGGCAGGTGCTGCGCCTCGAGACAGGCACCAAACTTCGCCCCGTGCCTACGGGCGCAGCCGGCATGGTGGCCGGTACGAAGCTCGATGCCGGCGACCGTGTCGTGAGCGCATCCAAGGCCCACGGTGCCGTGGTCATAAACCTGCACGCCAACGGCATGGGCCTGTGCGTAGCGCTTGACGAGTACCCCGTGAAAGGCAGGGCGACGGCGGGGGTGCAGTCGGTGCTCACCGACAGGCCGGCCAAGGCGCCGGCGGGAGACCTGGCGCTGGTCGCCTGCGCGGCGGGCACGCTCGTCGTGTTCACCGACCGGGGCTCGCTCCACCAGTTGGCGCCCGGGGACCTCGGCCGGCGCGCCTCGACGTCACGGCCCATGCTGGCGCTGGGGCCGGGTGAGGCTCCCAGAGGCGTAGTGGCGATGGGTGGCGCCGGAGCACCGGGCGCCCAATGAGCAAACGGCGCCAGGGAGAAGACCGGATCCTCTCGCTGCCCAACGTGGTCACCACGGCGAGGCTGGTCCTGATCCCGGTCTTCGTCTGGCTCCTCGTGCAGCCGCCGCAGCGCTGGCACGCCGCAGTTCTGCTGGCCGTGCTCGGCTCTACCGACTGGGTTGACGGCCAGCTGGCACGCCGCTTGGACCAGGTCACCAACCTGGGCAAAGTGCTCGACCCGACCGCCGACCGCGCCCTATTGGCCACTGCCGTCATCGGGATCCTGGCCATCGGCGCCGTCCCCCTGCCCATCGCGATCGCCGCCATGGCTCGCGAGGGCGTGGTGGCCGTTGCGGCCGTGGTCTTGTGGCGCCTCGGGGCTCGCCGCATCGACGTGACGCTGGTGGGCAAGGCTGGGACGTTCGGCATGATGGTGGCCTTCCCCTTCTTCCTCACCGGCGCCAGCACTGTGGGCTGGCACCGCCTGGCTACCGACCTTGGCTGGGTCTCAGCCCTGCTGGGCCTGGCCTTCGGGTGGGCGTCCTTGGGCTTCTATGTGCCCCTGGCGCGCTCCGCGCTGCAAAATGGGCTGCAAAATGGGCTGCAAAATGGGCTGCACGATGGGCGCAACGTTGAGAGCTGAGAGCTGAGAGTCCTGTTCAAACCTGGGGCCCTGTGTTGAGAAACGAGGCCTGTGTTGGGAAGTGAGATGCCGTGCTGAGAGATGAGCTGGCGAAACGAGTAACTAAGGCGTGCTACCTCGAAGGCGAGTTCGTCCTGCGTTCGGGCCGGGTGGCCAACTTCTATTTCGACAAGTACATGTTCGAAACAGACCCCGAGCTGCTCGCCGCCGTCGCTGAGCACATGGTGGCGCTGGTCCCTCCAGGCACGGAGCTGCTCGCCGGTCTTGAACTGGGCGGGGTGCCCATCGCCACCGCACTGTCGCTGCGCACCGGCATACCCCAGGTGCTCGTGCGCAAGGAAGCCAAGACCTACGGCACGGCGAAACTGGCTGAGGGCCCCGACGTCGCCGGCCGCCAGGTGCTGGTCGTGGAGGACGTCATAACCACAGGTGGCCAGGTGGCGCTTTCCACGGCGGAGCTGCGCCGGCGCGGTGCCCACGTTGGCTCCGTGCTCTGCGCCATCGACCGCCGTGAGGGGCCGGACAAGCTCGGCGACCTGGGCTTGGTGGCCTTGTTCACACTCGCGGACCTGCGCCCCTAAGGCGGCTCAAGACGTAGCAACACCGGCCGAACCAAAACACATGGCTTTAGCCACCATGGCGGTGACGTCTGTCTTCCAACCGATCGTCGACCTTGACGACCTGCACGTCGTCGGGTACGAGGCCCTCGCCAGAGGACAGGATGGCGGGTCGCCGGCGCAGATGTTCTCCCGGGCCTATGCGGACGGCAATGTGGCGGAGCTGGACTGGGCTTGCCGGGCGGCCGCCTACCAGGGCGCGCTCGATGCCGGCTTGGACAAGGCCACCACCCTCTTCGTCAACGTGGAGCCGTGCACTCTGGGGCTGCCCGCACCGGCTGCCATAGAGCACCTTCAGGGCCTGGCGCTGCACCGGCTGCGGGTGGTGCTCGAGATGACCGAGCGCTCCATCACCGCCCGCCCCGCCGAGATGCTGGCCGCGGCGCACTGGGCGCGCTCGCATGGGTGGGGCATCGCCCTCGACGACGTAGGCGCGGACCCCGCCTCGCTGGCGCTGCTGCCCCTGCTCGGCCCCGACGTGGTGAAGCTCGACCTGCGCCTGGTGCAGGAGCGGCCCGACCGCGAGATCGCCGCCATCATGACCGCCGTCCTGGCATATGCCGAGACGTCCGGGGCCGGCGTGCTGGCCGAGGGGATCGAGACGCCCGAGCACCTGCAAGCGGCAAGGGCGATAGGAGCGCGTTATGCCCAGGGCTATCTTTTTGGCCGGCCCGGCCCGGCACTGGAGCCGGCGCAAAGACGAGTCGACTTCCTCGTACCCGCCACTCTTCCTGCACCGGGGCGCACACCGTTCGAGGTGGTGGCGCCGGTGCGCCAGGTGCGTAGCTCCACCAAGCCGATGCTCGTGGAGATGTCCGAGCACTTAGAAGCCCAGGCCGCCGCGCAGCCGACGCCGGCTGTGGTGTTATCGGTCTTCCAGGACGCCATTCATTTCACCCCGGCAACGGCGCGCCGCTACGGCGCCCTCGCCCGCAAGAGCCCCTTCGTGCTCGCAATGGGGGTCGGCCTCGCTCCCCAACCCGTCCCGGGCGTGCGAGGCGCGCACATCACAGCCGACGACCCGCTGGTGGACGAGTGGTCCGTGGTCGTGGTGGGCGCGCACTACGGCGCCGCTCTGGTGGCTCGGGACCTGGGTGAGGGCATGTTCGACTACGCCTTGACCCACGAGCGCGACCTGGTTGTACGCGCCGCGCAGTCGCTCCTTTCGCGCACAATGCCCGGCTGAGACCGGTTAGGGTGTCCTCCAGCCGACCCAGGAGGACAGAAAATGCCCCGCTCCCGTGTGATCGCTTCCCTCGCTACAGCAGCCCTTGCCGCTGGTTGTGGCTTTGCCGCCGCCCAGTCAGCCATTGCCCAGACCACCTCGCACCCGTCCCCGACGATAACGATCGGCTCGACCAACTTCGGCGAGCAGGTCATCATCGCCAACCTCTATGCCGACGCCTTGAAGCAGGTGGGTATCAAGACCAACCTGCGGGTCAATCTGGGTACCCGCAAATCAGTGGAGCCGGCCCTGGAGGCAGGAGCTCTGGACCTCTACCCCGACTATGCGGGGAGCCTGCTCATCTTCCTCGCCCCCAAAGACACCAAAAAGGCGACGCAACTGAGCACCGATATCCCCGCCTTGAATGCGGCGCTGGGCAAGAAGGGCGCCGAAGTGCTCACCCCTGCGCCGGCGGTGGACCAAAACGTGTTCGCTGTCACAAAGCAAACGGCGTCCAAGTACCACCTGCATAACCTCTCCGGGCTGAAGGGCGTTGCGAAGAAGCTGACCCTGGGCGCCCCGCCCGAGTGCTCGAGTTATTACTACTGCCTTCCTGGCCTCGAGCAGGTGTACGGGATCCATTTCGGCAACGTGGTGACGACCGACGAGTCGGGGCCGACCACGGTGGCCTACCTGCGTAACGGCCGTGTGCAGGTGGCCGAGCTCTTCTCCAGCGACGGCGCTATCGCCCAGTACGGTTTCGTCCAGCTCGCAGACGACAAGCACCTACAGCCTGCGGACCACGTCGTGCCCGTCATCCGTAAATCGGTGGCCACGCCGGTGGTCGTCAAGGCGCTCGATTCGCTCTCCGCGAAGCTGACCACCGAGCAGCTACAAAAGCTGAACCTCGAAGTGAGCACCACTCACGTCGACCCGTCGGTGGCTGCAGAGAAGTGGTTCAAAGCCGAGCGTTTGTAAGCCGAGCGTTTGTAAGCCGCTGCGCCAGGAGCATGAGGCGGTCCACAACCAGGGCCAGGGCTGCGACCAATATGGCGCCGACGAGCGTCTTGACGTCGTCGGACGTGGCGAGCCCGGTAAATATGTAGGTCCCGAGGTCGCCGTAGCCAACATATGCGGCGAGGGTGGCCGTAGCGACCACTTCGACCGCAGCAGTGCGGGCCCCCGCCATTATCAAGGGCATGGCGAGGGGGAGCTCCACGCGCCAGAGCACCTGGAGCGGCGTCATGCCCATTGCCACTGCCGCCATCCGCAGGGGTGCCTGTACGCCCCTGATCCCGGCGTAGGTGTTTGTCAGTACCACGGGCACAGCGAGAGCCCACATGGCTATCACCGTGGCCAGGTAACCGCCCTCGCGCTGGTCCACGAACACCGGCTGGATGGCGAGCAAAGTCAAAAGCGCAAAAGATGGTATTGCCCGGGCGGCGTTGGCGGAGTTGAGAGCGACGAAACCGCCCTTGCCAACATGGCCGAGGTAACAGCCAAGGCCGCCGCCGGTGAGCACCGCGGCCATTACCGCGACGAACGACACAGCCAGCTGGCCATAAAGCTGCGCCAGTATGCCTTCTGGGCCGGTCCAGTTTGCCCCGCCGCCGAAGAACTGCACTACATGCCAGAGAAGTGTCATCGGGCCCAAGGGGTCAAGAGGCGCCCCATGCCTGCGATCAAAAGGTCGGCGATGCCGGCGAGCAGTACTGAGGCCAACAGGGCTACGACGACGGGGGTGCCGAAGTTGTCCTGGAAACCCTGAATTATGAGCTGGCCGAGGCCTCCCTGCCCCACGAACGCCGTCACATTTACGAGGCCGATCGTAGTGACGGTGGCCACCCGGATCCCGGCTATGAGCGAAGGAAGCGCCATAGGCAACTGGACTCGGACCAGTAACTGCAAGCGTGAATAGCCCATCGCTCTGGCGGCGTCGACGACGTGGGGGGGCACGCTGTCCAGGCCGGCGACGATGTTGCGGATGAGGATGAGCAGCGTGTAGCTGACCAGGGCCACCTCGGCGGTCGTCACGGTGAAGAAGCCCGTTATAGGCGCTGCGAGGGAGAGCAATGCCACGGAAGGGACCACGTACAGGGCCCCGGCAAAGCCCATTACCGGCGGCCGCAGAGCAACGTAGCGGTGGGCCCCCACGCCTACGGGCACCGAGATAGCCAAACCGAAACCGACGGCGAGAAGCGTCAGCTCCACGTGCTGGAGGAGCAGCGAAAGTATTTGCGAGCTTTGCTGGCTCACCCAGCTCCATTGCAACAAGGGGCCGGCTCCCATGCGGGCCAGGCTAACTTGGCCACGACATGATCCGCTTCGAGGCCGTGTCCAAGCAGTTCCCCAACGGCACGCACGCCGTGACCGACCTCGACCTCGAGGTGGGCGAGGGCGAGCTTTGCGTCCTGGTTGGGCCTTCGGGCGGGGGTAAGACGACCATCCTGCGCATGGTGAACCGCCTTACCGAGCCGACCTCAGGGCGCGTGCTCGTGCGCGGCGAGGACGTTTCCGGGGCCCCAAAGTCCGAGCTGCGCCGGCGCACCGGGTACGTGATCCAAGAAAGCGGCTTGTTCCCCCACCTGCGGGTCGAGGACAACGTGGCCACTGTCCCCAAGCTCCTCGGCTGGGACAAGACCCGAGTCAAACAGCGCGTGGAGGAGATGCTCGAGCTGGTCGGGTTGGCCGGTTACGGGCGGCGCTACCCGCACGAGCTATCGGGCGGCCAGGCTCAGAGAGTTGGAGTGGCCCGGGCGCTGGCAGGCGACCCCCCCGTGCTTCTCATGGACGAGCCCTTCGGTGCCGTGGACCCCATTGCCAGGGCACGGCTCCAGGACGAGTTCCTGCACCTCCAGGCCCAGCTGCACAAGACCGTCATCCTCGTCACCCACGACGTCGACGAAGCGATGAAGATGGCCGATCGCGTGGCCGTGCTCAGCCAGGGGGGCGTCCTTGAGCAGTACGGCTCGCCGGCCGAGGTCCTAGCCAGCCCGGCGACTGCGTTCGTAGCCGAGTTCCTTGGCACCGACAGGGGTCTTCGCCAGCTGGCGGTGACGTTGTTGAGGGCCTCCGACGTCGAGGTTCCGGGGATCGAGGCTTCCGCCGCGTTGGGGCCCGAGACGCCTCGGGTGCAGGTCGGTGCCCCGCTAAAGGACGCGTTCTCGGCCATGCTGGCGGAAGGCCGTGTGGGGGTCTATGAAGGCGAGGAGCTCCTGGGTGCGCTCACGCCCAGGGGCCTGGTCGAGGCTCTGCGCCGGCAGGGCCAATAACCCGTCTCGGCCCTGGGCGCCTGAGTAGGCCCCATTTCGCCTCCGCAAGATCCCGCTCCGGGCCAAACAAACACGCGCTGAGATCCGCGTGGGCCCGACGCGGGTGCACTCGGGTCAGCGGCGGCTCCAAGCGAAATGGCGGAACCGCGGCTCCGTTCGGTGCGGTGCCCACCGATATGGCGGATATGACATATACCGTGGCTGTGCCAGGGGCAGCCGCCAGGAAGGCTGCGGTCGGGGCTCTGGCGGGAGCAGTGCTGTCGGCGGGGGCCGTTGGCGCCGCTGCCGTGCCCGCATGGGCCGGCGCTATACCGGCGAGAGGTTATGTCGCAACTTGGTACTTCAATGCCAACGACGAGATGCCGGAGGTAAAGGTCAATATCTCGCGGCAGGGGACGTTCGCTTTCTCGTACCGCCCGCAGGAGTGCTCAGCGGGTTCTTTTCGCATAAGTGGCGCTTTTAGGGCCGGGCTCACCACTGTCGATGGGACCCGGGGCCAGCTCCTAACCTTCGCTGCGGCCGGCTCCTGCTCAGGCCCCGGCGGTCATATGACCTGGAAGAACGCTAAGGGGGCAGCAGTGGGCTACGGCGCCGGTGCGCGTTGGCCCAATAGCCGCTACGTTTACGGCCAGATGACCCAGGTGGCCACGGCACCCGGAGTTTCCGGGTCACTGCAGATCGACTGGGGAATGAGCGCCATTCCCCCTACCTAGTGCCACAACAGGCAACCTTTGCACTCTTTGACCAAGCAAGACCCGACGGCGGGACAAGGACTTTCGCTCCCATCAAAGAGGGCAAAGGTTCCTGGAGGCAGCACTAGCGGGAAAATCCGAGGATGTCCTCCGAGACAGCCTTCACACCCAGCCTTACAACTACGGCGCCCACCCTTAGAGCGACCGCAAGCTAAGGCCACGCCTCTACGGATCCTCCGTACGAGGCTGGCAGCTCGGGACTGTGAGCAGCGCGCCGGAGCCCGGTGATCGATGTCACGGCTCGCTAAAGGCACCCACTGCTTCCAGTTGTTGCCATCTCGGCTGTCAGCGCCTGCCCACGGAGCGGCCAGGCAGGCGACAGCAAACAAAATAAAGACCACGACGCCAACCATCTAGACAGCTTGTACGGCTCGGCGCCGCCCCACAAACGAATTCTGCTCCATCGGTCATCACAGCTCCTTATCCATGCTCGTTATCCCTGCGCTAACGCCATGGCCATGCAAAGATGGGCCGATGGCTGAATTCGTGCTCGGCAAGCTGACGGCCGGCCCACTGGGCGGTCGCTCGCATCTGGTGGCGAAACCGACATGGGCCACCTTGGAGACGCTCGGGCTCTTGGACGAGGTTGGCGTCGTGGAAATAGACCCCGAGGTGTCCGACACGGCAGCTACGCAGGCGACGTTCGGGTTGGAGGCCAACATGCTCGCCAACTGCGTCGTTGTCGGCGGCAAGCGTGAGGGGCAGGAGCGTATAGCCGCCTGCATGGTGCTCTCCGGCACCAGGGCTGACGTCAACAACACGGTCAAGAGACTGCTCGACGTGCGCAAGGCTTCCTTCTTGCCCATGGAGCGCGCCGTCGAGCTGACAGGGATGGAGTACGGCGGGATAACGCCGATCGGGTTGCCGTCAGAGTGGCCGGTGCTCGTAGACAGCCGGGTGCCCGCGGCCGGCGTGGTCGTCATCGGCTCGGGCGTGAGGCAGTCCAAGCTGCTCTGCCCGGGTGAGCTCCTAACGCGCCTGCCGTTGGCACGCCTCGTCGAGGGCCTCGCCTACTGAGTTTGCCAGCCGCCCTTTTCGTAGGACCGGCTTGGGTAGGTACCGGGTGACAAAGACTGGGGCCACAGAGACACGGAGGGGGAAGCAATGAAGGTCAGCGTGCTTGGGATGGGCAGGATGGGCCGAGCCTTGGCCGGCCGGCTCGCCGGCGAGGGCCACGAGATCACGATCTGGAACCGTACCGCCGCTCGGGCGCCCGACGTCGTGGCGCAAGGTGCCCGGGAAGCCCGGGACATCGCCGACGCGGTTCGTGGTGCTGAGGTGGTGGTGACCAGCCTCTCCAACGACGACGCCGTGCGCTCGGTGGCCTTGGACGTAGGCGGGATCCGCGGCGCCATGCCCGATGGGGCGCTCTACATCGATGCGTCCACGGTCGCTCCCGCGCTCACCGAAGAGCTGGACAAGGCGTTCCCGGCCTACCTCGCCATGCCCATACTCGGCGCGCCGGCGGCCGTCAGCTCCGGTCAGGCCACCTACCTGGTCGGTGGCGCCGAGGAGGCGGCAAAAACTATCGAAGGCTGGTTCCCCGGTCTGTCGGACAAGCACTTGCGCTACTCCGAGCCGGCCGGAGCGGCTGCCGCCAAGCTGGCGGTCAACACGTTGCTCTTGGACGGTATGGTCGCCTTGTGCGAGGCGGTCGCCGTGGGCCGCGCCGGCCGCCTAACCGACGGGCAGCTGCGGGAGTTGCTGGGTTCGAGCCCGATGGTGGCCCCCGGCTGGAAGAACCGGCTGGAAGGAGTGCTGAGCGGCGACCAGGAACCGTGGTGGAGCGCGGTCCTGGGCGCCAAGGACGCCCGCCTCGCTATGGAGCTCGCCGCTGTGGCGGGCGTCGAGCTTCCCGAGACGGGTGCGGCACGGCGTCAGTACGAACGCCTGGGCGAGCGCGACGAGGGGGCAGATATCGCCGCCGTGACAAACCTGTACCGGCGCTAACCCATCTTGGCTGCGACGGCAGCCTGTTGCGCAGCGGCATCGCCGTCGTTGAGTGCGGCGACACCGGTTAGGCCGTCACCGTCACCCTGCGCCATCTTCAGGACCGAAACCGGCACGCTCGAGGCTTGCACAAGCTCGGCAATGGTGCCGGCCGGCGGTTGAGAGCTTGACTTGGCGGCTGCGTTCGCCTGCGATTGAGCGCCCGCACCAGATGAACGAGCATTTGACTGGGCGACGCTCTTCGGCGCGTTGGCTTGGGCGCCGTTGTTGTTCTGGATAGCGGTACTGCTAGCGCTTCCAGCGGCGGTTGCCGAACTGACTGGTGCGATGTTCATGTGGCTCACCCTCCTTGGTGCGATTGCCTCCTTCATTGTCGCCGTACAAGCACCTCTCCTGTTGTCAGGTGCCGGCAAATTCGCCCTTTTCGGGGAGCCTAGAAGATGGCGCAATGGCGGCATTGCCACCCCCTTGCCCAGACGGGCAAGACTGAGCCAAACCACCCCCGAGCCGCACGAGGCCTCCCGGGGACGTTGGGCGCGCCTTGGCTTGGGCCGGGTAGGGTCGACCCCTCGTGGCTGTGCTTGTCGATGTCGAAAAGGTGACCGTCAACCGGGTCGGCCGTGCCCTTTTCGACGCCTTCTCGATGACCATCGCCACCGGGGAGCGGGTGGGGGTGGTCGGCATAAACGGGACCGGCAAGTCGACCCTGCTGCGCGTCCTGGCCGGGGTGGAAGCACCTGACTCAGGGACAGTGCGCCGCGGGCGAGGAGCCCGAGTGGGTTTCTTGCAACAGGAACCCGAGCTGGACGAGGGCACCGTGCTTCAGGCCGTGGGAGAGGGGTGGGAGGCCGAGGCGGCCCTGACCAACCTCGGCATGGGCGCCGAAATGGCTTCGTCCACCGCCACCCTCTCCGGAGGCCAGCGCAAACGTGTGGCGCTAGCCCGGCTGCTGGCCCATCCCGCCGACCTGCTGGTGCTGGACGAGCCCACCAACCACTTGGACCTGGCCGCGGTGGCCTGGCTGGAGGACAAGCTCGACGCCTTCCGTGGCGGGCTGGTCCTGGTGACCCACGACCGCCACCTCCTCGACCGCCTGACGACCAGGGTGGTGGAGCTCGACAGGGGAGCGGCGTTCTTCCACGATGGCGGCTACGAGATCTACCTGGCCGCCAAGGCCGAACGTGCCGCTCAGGCGGCCTCGAGCGAGGCCACCCGGCGAAACCTTGCCCGCCGGGAGCTGGCCTGGCTGCGCCGGGGCGCCAAGGCTCGCTCGAGAAAACCCCAGGCGCGCGTTGAAGCGGCCCTGCGCCTCATCGAAGCGCGGCCGGCCGCTACCCCAGGCACGGCAGAAATACAGGCTGCCCCCGGTATCCCCCGTCTCGGTGACAAGGTCATCGAGTGCCAAGGTGCCAGCTTCGCTTATCCAGGGGGCCCCAACGTCCTGGCCGACGTGGACCTGGTCATAAGCCGCAAGGAGCGCCTGGGCGTAGTCGGTCCCAACGGGGCCGGTAAGACCACGCTGCTCCAGCTCCTTGCCGGTCGGCTCCAGCCCACGAGCGGGTCGGTGATAACGGGGCCCACGGTCGTCCCCGGTTACCACGACCAGCTGGCGGGGGAGATAGACCCGGACGCCCGGGTGCGTGACCTCGTGGCGGGGCCCCACGGCATCCCCGGATCTCCCGAGGACAACAACCTGATGCGGCGGTTCCTTTTCACGGGCGATCTTCCGTTTGCCCGCGCCGGGTCGCTTTCGGGTGGGGAAAGGCGCCGCCTGCAATTGCTACTCCTCGTCGCCGGCCGCCCCAACGTGCTGTTCCTCGATGAGCCAACCAACGACCTCGACCTCGACACGTTGCGCGAGCTCGAGGACTTCTTGGAGGACTGGCCCGGCGCACTGCTGGTGGTCAGCCACGACCGGACCTTTCTGGAGCGTGTTACCGAGCGCCTGGTGGAAGTCTCGCCAAGCGGGCGGGTCAGCGAGGTGCCGGGCGGGGTCGACGGATGGGTTTCACGTGTGCGTGCGGCGCAGGGGGGTGGCGGGCCAAAGGCGGGGGTACAGACCTCTGGCGCCGGCAACGAGATCTCGGAGAAGCAACGACCGGAGCCCGCCAAAGGCCCTGCCGGGGCCTCATCGCGCCCAAGTCCGTCTCGCCTAAACCCATCCCGCCTCAACCCATCCCGCCGGTCCCGCCTCTTGCGCGAGGCGGAACGCGAGATGGCACGCCTCCAGGCCGAGGTTGCGCGTGTGAGCGAGGCTTTGCAAAGTGCTCCCGGTTACAAGGAGATGGCTACCTTGAGCCAGCAGCTCGCCGACGCTCAGGAGGCGCTGGCCAAAGTCGAAGAAACGTGGCTGGAGCTCACCGTCGCCGAGTGAACCACCGGCCGGGTACTACGAGGCGTCCCCGCCAGTGCTGTAGACCGGCACGGCCGGCACAACGGACAATTTCGTCTGCACCACGCCCCCGAGGGCCACGCATTGTTGCAATGCAGGGCAGCTGATCTGGAGCAGCTCTGCCGACTTCGGGAGCAGCCCGGGGACCCACGTCTTCGCATTGTCGACCGTCTCCCGAGCGCCGAACCTCCCGCCGATCCAGCACTTGCCAGGTGCCGGGCATGAGATCTCGTCGGTGGGGAGGTACGACCCGTCCATCCCGAAAGAAACATTGGAAGAGGTCTTGAGCAAAATGGTCCGGTAACTAAGGTCCATCAGCCGCCCCGCGCTCCACACCTGGCCGCCGTCATAGCTGACAAAGACTCGACCATGCTCGGTGATCTCCGTCGGGCAACCCATGGGGGGTGCGCACCGTTGTCCGCGGGCATCCCACGAAGGTCGCCCGTTGCTGGCCAACGCCGCGCAGAAACCTGAGGTCGTGCAAGAAAGCGCAACGGGTGCTGTACTGGAGAGCTTTGAAGAGGTGGCTTCTACCCAGCGCCGGCCGGAGTCGCTGGTGATGGCGATAAAGCCGCCACGCCCGAAGTCTATGCCCGCGGCTAAACAAGAGCTCGCTGAGAAACAACGGTAGCCGGTTACATATCCCGTGCTCGGGAACGGCTCTTCGCTCCACGCGGCTCCTCCATCGGTGGTAGATAGGAACCGCTGGTAAAGGCGTTCCCGGCTTGCCTGGCTGCTTGGCACCACGCAGCTATACATCCACGAGTGGGCCCCGCGCCAAGCGCAGTTGCGGCCGGCGCAGCGACGAGCACAACTCCGAGGAGCAGCATAAGGTTAAGCCCGGTACAAAGACGCACGTAACGTTCGACTCACCGGACGGTTGTCAGGTTCCGGCGGGAACCCTCATACGCCGCCGCAAGTTGAACGGGGTGATGGTTCCCGTCGCCGCCGTGGGCGCCGTTGCCGAACGGCTCGCCGCCTTGGTGTCGTCTCTCCCGCACATTGTTGGGCTGTTACAAGCGCCGGCCACCACCTCAAGGGTGTCCTGGACAATGTGGATGGGGCCTGTCGAGATGTGTCCTCCGTCGCCCTGCCTGGCCTGAACCGGAGGCGATCGCTAACGGGGCCGGACTGAAGGAGGGTGGCTGGGCCGTGGGCCATCGCCGTGCCAGAGTGGTGGAGTGCTGTGGCGGCGCCGTACTCTTGCCCGGTTTGTTACCTCCGGTAAAAGAGTGACATTTGCGGCAATCTGCGCGGCTGCCGTCCTTTCGATAGGCGAGCCGGCGGTACCAGGGTCGACCATATTCCCGTTGCCTGCGCCTCCGGTCCAGCCCAGACCCTGCCCTCCGCCGCCCCGACCGCCTGGGCCCCCGCCTCCTCCACTCGGCAAGCCGGCCGTGCCTTCGTCGCGGATCCCCGTGGTGCCGTCGCCGCCGCGCCGGCATGTTGACCTTGCTCCTCTCGAGGGCAAGGGCATCTGGCTCACCACGTGGCGGAGCTCACATCCGGACGTCAAGGCGGTCGTGGCTCGGGTGCACGACGCCGGTCTCGACCAGATCTGGGTCCGGACGGGCAGCAGTACCGACGGCTTTTATGGAGGTCGCCTCCTGGCGCAGCTGGTCCCACTGGCTCATGCCGAAGGGATAAGCGTCATCGCCTGGGATTTCCCGACCCTCTCGAACCCAGCCGCTGATGCCCGGCGCGCCGGCGAGGCCTTCGAGAAAGGCGCAGATGCGTTTAGCCCGGACATCGAGACCCCCAGTGAGGGCACTCACCTCGGCGTGCTCCGGGCGCGCTACTACCTGTCGCTGGTACGTCACGAAGCAGGCAACAAGCCGGTCGTGGCCACGGTTTTCCCTCCCAACAGCTACTGGGCGCACGTGTACCCGTACTCGGCGATGGCGCCGTTCGTCGACGCCTTTGCACCGATGGTCTATTGGTCATGCAGCGAACCGGGAGCTGCCGTCGCCCAGGCCATAGAGGGTTTACGGCGCTGGAAGCCAGTAGTCCCAGTGGGCCAGGACTTTGACATGGGGCCTATGGGGGGCCGTCAGGGCTTGCCTACCCCGGCCGAGATATGGCGCTTCCTCGACGTAGCGCACCGCCTGGGTGCGCCGGGCGCGAGCCTGTTCGACCTGGAATCTGGTGGGCCCGAGCAGTTGAGCACCCTGGGTGCCTACCCGTGGACGGTCCGCTCTCACTGACCCGGATCTCACCGGCCCGCGCACCGCGAGACCTAGCCTTTGAACCGGAGCTCTCGGACGGACCGGGGGCGTTCGACCAGGAGGGCCGATGAAAAAGTTTACGAAGGTAGTGCTCTCGCTGTTACCGGTCCACGCGCTGGTTGCTGCCGCCACATGGCGCGACATCGAGCGGCGCCCAGCGGGTGCCCTGAGGGGCCCGAAGACATTGTGGAAATTGTGGAGCAGTCTCAACACTGCCGGAGCCGGCGCCTATTGGCTTATCGGGCGGCGCAAAGACAAGAGCGCCAAGTAGGCGCGTAGGTGCCTATGCGGTTAGCTGTGGTTGTGCCCATCTAGCTGGGCGCTCAAGTGACCCCTCTGCCGCGCGGCGGGGTGGCACGCCCTGGGCGTTGGAGCTCGGCTCGGCACCTCCCGGGCCCACTTCTTGGTCTTGGCCACCCAGGCTGACCTCGAGGTGGGCCGCATTTGCGCGGCTCTCCATGGAGCCCGGTCATTTTCGTGGAGGGGTCGCCCTCAGCCCGCCAGCCGACCGACCCGGCACTCGGCCCGGCCCCAGGTGGAGCCCGCAATTTGAACCCCAGGCTTTTGCCGGGGCTCGAGTGCCGCCGCCCACCCTGTCACTACACCGTTTGTATGACTACAACCACCCTGCCCGGTGCGGCAAGACCTGCGAGCTACTACCCATCCTCCCGGGGCGGAGCTAGGACCGTCAAGGTCTGAGGGCGTGGACGGCGGTGGAGATCTGGCGTGTAGACTGGCCTTCAGCTGGGAAAACGTAACGATGATGAGCAGTTCTCCACGTAATGCCAAAGGATAATCCCATTACCCCGGGCCAAGCACAGCAGGAAATAAGCACGACCGCGAGCTCGCAACGGGTGCCTTGCCCCGACGCCAAATGGTGCTCGTACTGGCAGCCGACCGAGAAGGCGTTC
>DASSZK010000406.1:0-12131 GCA_035702845.1 Acidimicrobiales bacterium | reverse complement strand
GGGAACGCAGCGCTGGGCGCAAAATGGTCCCGGGAAGGAGGAGTGCCAGGGAAGCAGCACCTGCGGCGCGTAGAGCGATGAGCGGCTGGGCAACGGCCAAAATCGCCAAGAGCGACGCGCCGAGATTAAACCTCCGGCGGCGAAGCCAGTCAACCGGTCGCATCCGCGTCATTTACTTACCCTGTAAATCTGCACGGTTCCGTTGTCGTATACGCGGCTCACGTCCGGCATGCCGTTGAACTGATCTATGTCGGCCGTTGGTAGGGGAGAGGTGTACCGGCCAGCGAAGGGATCATAGTTGAAGTACGCAGCACCTGCCGGCAGCTCCGTGGCCATTCTGTCGTCGACGGCTACATATTGTGCGTCGTAGTCCCGAAGAAACTGCGCTTCCCTCCTTGTCGGATTGACTAGCAAAAAGTAGAAAGCCGAGATCCCGACGGGAATCTGGAGCCCAGCGCCCAAAAATATGTTCGCCGTAGCGCCATCTGCCGCAATTCGGTGGCCAGGGCCCCAAGTGTGCAATGCCCATCGCGCGGCGTCATATTGATTATAGTCGAAGGACCGTTCCCAGCCGCCCGGTTGGAATGGACCGGGCATCCTCTCGAAGTATGCAGGCCAACCCGCCATATTGAATCCCAGAGCTACAACAAGGCTGCAGATTCCAAGCACAGCCACACCTGGCCTCCACAGACGGCTTTTAAAGTGCCGAGCCGGAGATTGGGCGAACCAAGTAGTCACGCCTACGCCAACTGTGTACGCCAAGGGGATGAAGGCATATTCGAAGGCTCGACCCGCCAGTTCTCCGCCCCCGGGACTTACCACACGTAGCCCTAACGGGATGAGCGCCATCGGAGACAGACTGAGTAGCATTCCGTGCCCCAAGCCCTCGCGGCCCTTTCCACGGTGGAATAGTGTGCGTAGCGCTAGCATAAGGGTAGTAACAGTTATTAAGACTGCTCCGTATGTCATGGTTCTCTCGCCCAACGGAGTTGCGAAATTGCTTCTGCTCAGTAGTCGTAGCGGACCTAGGGAAGCAGAAGTAATTATAGGCATTAGCCTGTTGGGGGCCCTCCCTGTGATCAGAAGATGCTGCAGGTCGGTCAGCAGGTAGGCGGCCGTTCTTGAGGCAGCAACTAGAAGCCATGTCGCGACAACGGCCACACAGAGCAGAGCAGAGCAGACGGTTGCAGTGAAGCTCCGGACTCCGCTGTGGGTTGCAATGGCATCAGCGGACAGTGCGACTAAGACTAGGCAGAGAAATGCCGCCGTCACGTGGTGCGTGGCAGCAGTTGCAGTCGCGCCCAACAGCGCAAAGGCCAGCCAGACGTTCCCGCTGCGTCCAGCAGACAGGAGGTACCGTCTGAAGATCACTACAGTCGCAAGCGCCAAGGGCAGCGCTAGTGTGCCGTATGCGTATAGCACGTCGAAGGACTGGTAGTGCGGGCTTAGGGCCATGACAGCGACTGCGACAGTCGTAGCGCGCGCATTCTGGCTTATGCCGTACACCAACAAGGCAAACAAACACGTCGCTAAGACGTGGGACACGAGTTCGACGACGACAATGGCCACACTGGTCGGGGTCCCTGCCTGCACTAGCGCACTCGTCACAAGTTCTAGACCGGGATACTGCGTACTGACCGGAAGGATTGGGTTGATGAAGCGCAGACCGTGCGTGCGTAAAAGCATGTTCAGGGTGTATAAATGTGAGAATTCGTCCGGGAAGGCAACGACCTGCGGGGAGTAGGCAAAATGCACTGCATAGTTCAAGATGGAAATGGCTAGGGCGGCGCAAACCGTGTCTGCGAGTTTGTGCCGGCGGCTGAGAACTGCGGCCGCAATTGGTGCGCACAGTAAGATTGCCTCGCATGACCAGAAGAGCACCGATGGCATGACCATCCCGTGGCGCGATGCCGCGAACAGGACCGCCATCCCTAGGGTGGCGGCTCCCATTGCCGGGATTAGCCACCAGCTTCGTCTGCTAGACGGCAACTCATCATCCCGATGGCCGGCCGGACTTATGGCCGATGCAACAACGTGCATGATCTACTCTGGGCGGAGGGTAGAGTAGGAGGTAGCCGAAATCCGGAGCATGTCAAGGCGATGCGGCCTCGACCGCTTCGCACTGAGCGCTACGTGAGGGCTCGGTCGCGGTGCGGGACGTGTCAAGGCGTGGCTCGAAGAAACGGACGCGCGACCACCGTGAGCTCCGAGTTGAGCCATGCCGCATTCGGTACGTTCTTAGCTGGGTTGACCAAGCCGAGAACTGAGTCTGCTCGAAAGGGAGCGCGACTGGTGAGGACTTCCAGAGCGCGCAGCGCCGCGTACGCCATAACCCAGGGTAGGGGCAGGAGTCGTGGCGACCGACCATTTGCCTGAAAGGATAAGGTCCGCAGGATGTCGCCGAAGAACTCGGCGTCGGGGGGGCATATACCGACTGGCCCCGGTGGTACCTTCGCCGAGTGTGAGAGTGCGACGATCGCGGCTACGACGTCGTCGAGGTGAACAGGATACTGCCGAGACCGTAGACCGATCGCTGGCGTCACCGGGAGTGCTCCGTACTTGACAAAAGCACCTACCATGCCGCCGGGGTGCTGGCTGTAGACAAGTCCGGGCCGCACAACGATACCGCCCCGGGCTAGTGCTGCTGCTTCGACTGCCAGCTTCGTCAGCCCATACTCCTGGCGGGTGCCGCGGTGAGCGGACATGGAGGATACGAACAAGAGGCGCTTGCCTGCGAAGGCATCGAAGAGACGGCGAGACCCTGTGACGTTCACCTCCCAGGCTTCGTTGCCTCGTGCCGTGAGGTCCCAACCGCAGTGGACGAGGATGTCAACATCCGCCAGTAGGTCGCCATCCATGCGACCCCCAAGGTCGAAGTGCCGGCTCCTCGAGTCTGCGTCGACTTGGCGGCCGAGTTTTATCACATAGTCACCCACTGACTCGAATCCCGCCACCACGGCGGCCCCGACGAAACCACTCGCTCCAGTTACGGCGACGGTCCTGGTCATTGGACGGACTCGATGCCTAAGGTTGACTTTGCAATCCTGGCTGCGTTCGCCATCACGGTGAGTGTAAACGTCGTGGCAGGGATGGAGGGGAGCGTGCTCCCGTCGACGAAATGGATGCGTCGCGACCCGGCGAGGCGTCCTAAGGTGTCGGTCTGGAGTGTACCGGCTCTGGGCGCCATCGAGTGAGCGAGCGTGGAACCAAAGTGGTAGGTCTTCCCGGCAGCGGCGATCGGCATGTAGGGCATTGGCCAGAGGTCAAGAAGTGGCGCGACCCGTGCGAGTGAGGCCCATACGGCGCGAAGGTGTTCTCGGTAGAGCCCGCCGGGTTGGCGACGGATGACGGCGTCCGGTAAACGTCCCTGGTCCGAATGGGCCCGCACTTCGATGGTCTGAGATGGAGACGCTCCGCTCGGGAGGTATCCCAGTCCTACACTCAGGCGGGCCAGTAGGGCTCCCGACAGACGCCTACCGTTGCCGAATATCGTCGGCAACGCCCCTAGCATCGCGCTATTGAACGGGTAGAAATGTATAAAGGCGACATCGCCATGAAGAGTCGGGGTAGAAACGAGCGCATTGAACTGGTTCAGAGTAAACGCGTCATAGTCGCGGGGGTCAGAGGTCGAAGCTGCTGAGAGCATGGGGATCAGGAACTGGGCCGCCTCTTGGAGCGGCAACGTGTAACTAGGTTGCGGGCGCAGGCTGACAGCGAGGCGCGTACTTGCTATTGCGCCGCATGCGACAAACACTCGATCATACTCCAGGCGGTCGAGGGTACCGGTTCGGAGGTTCTTTACGTGTACGGTCGCACCCGTCGCGCTCTCCGAAAGGCGTACGGCCATGGTCTTATCGAAGTAGCGGACCCGGCCCGAACGGATCCGAGGCTTTAAAAGGTGACGAGCAGAAAATATGAGGTCATTCGGGCAACCTGTCATGCATAAATTGCACGGATGGCATTCGGCTGACCGAAAGGCAAGGCGTGCATGTCCGAGGGTGACCCCGAGACGTCGTACGCGCGCCCGGTGCTTGGCGTACCGGTCCATCGTGCGAACTGTGCGAGGGGACAGGACGGGCAGGCCGGCGGGCTCTCCTAGCAATGGGAAAATCTCTGCGAAGTCGTCTTCCACGGCTGCATACGGGATGAGTCTTAAGACATCCCGGTATGCCGTACGAAGCTCGGCGCCGTCGATTGGCCAACCGGAGGTTGTCTCGCGCGGAAAAGGGAAAATCTGAGCACCCCAAACGTTGCTGAACCCGCCTAAGGCCCCGGACGTGACATGTTCATTACTCGCGCCTTCTTGCACCATTCCGTCTAGTTGCCCCTCGTTGCGGAAGGGGTAGTCACTCCCCAGGACTCGTTTCTCGGGGAGCATCGACCCAATGTGCCGGGGTTGCTCGGTCAACGTCGTAGCAGAGGCGGGCCATGAACGTGGGGGCAACTGCTTCACCAACTCGAGGAGGGCAGCGCGTTCCGGTTCCAAGGTCACACCTATGTCCAAGACGTCGATCTGTTGCGTAGGATCGGTGGCGAGCATCTCCACCGCTGTCGCGCCGGCCGGCCCAGATCCGATGATGGCGACTCTACTCATATCGCCGTCAATGGCTCTATGCGGTTCAGTCTGCGCCTTAGGAGGTCGTAACGGCCGGTCAAGTTGCCCGAGGCAGCGAGGATTATTCCCAAAAGACCTACTAAGACTTGTACTCCTGTCGCAGGAGACGCAAGCAGACGGGGTAAGCGACGGACGGCGGTCGCACAGTAGCGGGCAACAAAGGCAGTTTCAGCATGGAGATTCGCCGCCTCTCCCATCTCGTTGAACGCCCGCATTTTGTATCGGTTGACGAAGAAGCAGCGGCGCCAGAAGTAGTTCCACCCCACGCGCGCGGCGCTGACGTAGTGGTGTACTACTGCGTGCGGAGTGTAGAGGATCGATGCGCTACCGAACCGGTGGCCTAAACGCTGGCAAAGGTCTAGGTCATCAAAATCGACGCTGTGAAACCCGCGCACCTCGTCAAAGGCCGCCTTTCGAACGGACATATTGGCCCCGATAAGGTGCCTAAGTGGCGCCACGGTTTCCGGTAAGCCGCTGTAGGCACATCCGAAAACCCAGTCGAACTCCGGTGGGAACCACCACGGTCTACTGGTCTCGTATTCAGGGACGGGACGGCCGCCTACAGCGACAACACGCTCATCGGCGTAGGGGTCTGCCAGTCGCGCCAACCAGTCTGGCTCGGGCCAAGCGTCATCATCGAGGAAGGCTAGGACATCACCCTGGCTGGTGGCAGCAGCAATGTTGCGAGCAACGCCTGCTCCGAACCGACGAGTCGTTCCATGAACCTGCCCGTGGATGGCGCGTACCTCGCTGTCGTCATCATCCCGCTCAGCCTCGCTGTCGACGGTCGGCGTGCCATCTAGTACCCGCACGGGTACTGGCGTGGAGTTCTTGCGCCAGTACTCTTGAGCCCTATGCATGAGGCTCGGATTGCGGTCGACAGCCACGATGACCTCGTGCGGAGGCAAGGTTTGGTGCGTTGAGTGTGTTACTGCGGCAACCAGTTGATCCCAGCGTTCGAGGGAGAACGCCGGAATGATGACTGTAAAGGTTGGTGGCATCCCGGTGGTCGTCGTCGAGCTAGTTTGGACGCAGACGCTCGGCGGCGATTGTCCGCAGAACCCTCATCCCATCCTTTCGAGCATGAAGGTTGCTAGTGCCGTGCCGACGGTCGTACTCAAAGCTCGGAACTTCGTGAATGCGGAGCCTGGCCCGAGCCGCGCGGATGTTCATGAGAGTCTGGACCTCAAAGCCTTCGCAGTCCGGCGTGATGAATGGGAGACAGCGGCGCCAGAAGGCGTTGTATCCATAGCACAGATCACTGTACTGGCCACCCCAGAGGTAGTTGACTGCCTTGGCGAGGCCCCAGTTCCCGATGCGGCGGATCCGGGTGATGTCGGCGCTGCCCCCGCCGGCGATGAAGCGGCTGCCCTTGGCGAAGTCTGCTCCAGAGAGGAGTGTTGAGACGAAGCGAGGGATCTCGGCGGGGTCCGTGGAGCCGTCGGCGTCGATCATGACGATGATGTCGCCCTTGGCCGCCCAGAAGCCACACGCCAGGGCGTTGCCCTTGCCCTTGGCGGTCTGGTTTACCACGACGATGCCTGGCCACAGGCGCTTGGCCACCTCGACCGTATCGTCGGTTGAGCGCCCGTCCACAAGGATTACCTCGAAGACATCGGACGGCATGCGCTGAAAGACGAAGGGGAGGTTTTTGGCCTCGTTTAGCGTGGGCACGATGACGCTGACCTTGGCGGCCGTCATGATGGGGTCGGCAGTGATCTCGATTCCCAGAGGGTCGCGGACGGCCTCGCGCTCGATGTCCTCGACGGTGAGTTGAGAATCGACTGCTGCAGAAGGCCGTCCCGAGGCCGCTCTGTTGTGCAAGTCGATGATGTGCTCCGACTGGGTCACTTTCGGTGTCTCCCTGGGGTAGTGGGTCGGGAATCTGGTCAGCTGTAAAGGTCGTATGGCCGGGCTCGCCGGGTGATCCTAGCTAGAGCTGGTGGTCGGCATATTGTCGATCTGGTGGATTAATCGGGAGTACACGATCAGTTAACACGTTTGTCACTGTTTGTGCTCCGGTGGATTCTTCCAACGGACCAAAGATTAGCAGGCGCCACTCACCATTTCTAGGGCTCAGAAGAGCGGGTTCTTTCTTGTGCGCTTAGTGTGGTGGCCCCACCACAGCAGCGTCGTCATGTCATCCGTGCGGCGTAATACTGGACATTGCGCGACTTTTGAGGTGCCCGAAATGGCGCAAAAGGGACGTTGGAGACATAGGTCTGTGACGGATGGCATGGCGAGCGTGGCACTCCCGGGCTTCCTGGCATCTCGGCATAGGCGTCGGGCGGTTGTGGGAAGCTCGAGCCGTTGCAAGGGCCGGTTCAGGTCGCTGCTATGTGAAGTCTGCGAAGGCCCTGGAGGTTGCCCGCGAAGGCAATTGTGTGGCTCCCGTCACAGCCCTGCGCCGCTAGCCGAACGAGGCGATGCCGACGAGTTGTTTTACGACCCCGCGGGCTACGTGGCTGATGTAGTCGTGCGCGTCCCCAAAGGCCAACACTCGGCCGTTCTTTTCGACCAGGCGGTAGCCCAGCCCATCCGACGTAGGAGCAATCCCAACAATCGGTGAGGCTAGCTTTACGCCGGCCTCGGAGCCGAAGCTCTTCGCGTCGCCAAAGTGGTAGACGGTGCCGGTAGATGTAACCAGCCAATAACCCTTCGAGTCAGGGGTTGCAGCAATGCCGACTATCGGTGATGGAAGTTTCTTCCCCAGCTCTGAGCCGTACGGTTTGGCGTCGCCGAAGTGGTATACCGCGCCGGAGGAGGCGGCCAGCCAGTAGCCGCGGCCGTCTGACGTGGTGGTCAGCCCGACGACGGGAGCAGATCCCTTTTTGCCTGTCAGTTGGCCGAGCGCTTTCGCATCGCCGAAGTGGTAGACGGTCCCGGCCCGGCTGGCGAGCCAGTAGCCCTTGCCGTCCGCGGTCGAGGCCATGGCCACTATGGGTGCCGCCAGCTTTGTGCCTGCCTTGGAGCCGTGCGGTTTGGCGTCGCCGAAGTGGTAAATCGCCCCTGTCGAGGTCGCCAGCCAGTAGCCCTGGTAGTCCGGCGTGGGCGCTATGGCGACGACCGGGTGCTTAAGGTGCAGGGCTGCGGCCGAGCCGTAGTAGCGGGCGCTGCCGTAGGTGTACACGCTGCCGTCGGCCCCGGCCAGCCAGTAGGCGGTGGGAGTGGGGGAGTGCACGGCCGGCGCAGCGGCGGGGATGGGGCTGGCGGAGGGGTTGGCGCCGCTCGAGGGAGTGGTGGTGCCCGAGACCTTGCCGGCGAAGGGGGAGGCGCCTGTGTGGAAGTCGGGGAGGGACTTGCCGAAGCCGTCCGCTCCAGTGGTGTCAGTGGAGACGGTGTCGTAAAAGCTGTAAACGAGCCACTGGAAAGACGTGGCGCCCTGTAGGCAACTCGCCGGGAGGGAGGCCTGGTACCCGTTGGTGGGGTCGAAGGCCAGGGTGACTTGGCAGGCGATGGTCTGGCCCGAGAGGAAGCTGAACAGGGTCCCTGCGTAGTTGCCGCTGGCGTCGAGGTCGTAGTAGACGGCGTAGCGAGGATGGCCGGAGAAGGTGGGGTCGAGCAACCAGGCGATGTACGTGACGTTGCGCCAGTTGGGGTCCGACTTGGGGTCGTTTAGGGCAACCGTCTTGGCTGAGAGGTGCAGCGTCGTCCCGTCGTCGCTGGCGGAAGCGCTTATGAGGTCGGCGGGGTCGGATGCCGGCGCCGCCACAGGCTGGCCTGTTGCGGTGTAGACGTCCCCCGGTAGGCCTGTGATGGTGACGGCCATCGGCTGTGGAGCAGTCGTAGTGGTCGTGGAGGCGGGCACCCCGCTGGCACCGGCGGGCGTAGCGGCGAGCACCAACATGCCCGCAAGGGCGCAAACAGCCGAAGGCAAGCGTCTCATCAGGTCCTGTCTCATACGTGTCACGACGGGGGGGCGGCGTTGTTGACCCCGAGCGACCGTACAAAAGCAGCAAAGTCCTGATCAAGACCGATTGAGGTTTTGCTGCTATTTCCGATCTGTCGCAAATGCCTCATACGGACAATTTGACGGCAGAGCTCACCCCTGTCGGGGGCGGCGTGGCCTGGCTTGATTGTGCCTGTTTGCAAGACGTTTTGCAAGTACCGTGATGTGAGCCACTTTGGCGTGCCAATTGGGCCAGCTCCCATTGGGGTGCCGGTGCTACCGTCGCCTGGCACCCGAGTGACGGTTTGGTCGACCAGGAGCGAGGAAGTTGAAGCTAAAAGAACCAGATGTCGTGTGGCGCGAGGTGGGCGACGAGATCGTCATCCTCGACACCCGAAGTTCGGAGTACCTTTCGCTAAACGACAGCGGGGCGGTGCTTTGGGCGCGCCTTAGCGACGGCGCCACAGAGCAGGATCTGCGCCAGGAGCTCGTGTCCAAGTTCGGCATCGACGAGGACCTGGCCGAGCGCGACGTCAATGAGTTCCTGGCGTCATTGCGCCGCCTCGACATGCTCGATGACGGGGCCTGAACCTCCGGCCAGGCCTGCGCTAAGAGCTCCGGCGCTGTCGGCTTTGGACATCGCCACCGGCATGCCGGCGGGCATCGACAGGCGCCTCGCTCCCATCGACGTCAACCCCAGTACCCCGCGCGACCCTCTTGCCGTTATGGCGCAGGTGCTGGCGGAGGGGCTGAGCAGGCCCCCGTGCGTGGTCACCTTCTCCGGCGGGCGCGACAGCTCGGGAGTGCTGGCCGCCGCTACCCAGGTGAGCCGGGACCTGGGCTTGCCGCCGCCTTTGCCTGTGACCCTGGTCTTCCCCGGGGACAAGGACGCCGACGAGGAGGATTGGCAACGGCTCGTCATCGACAAGCTCGGCCTGACCGAGTGGGAGCGGGCCCGCGTAAGCGAAGGGGATCTGGACGCCGTCGGCCCCGTGGCCACTGCCGCACTCCGGCAGCACGGGGTGTACTGGCCCTTCAACGCCCATTTCCACATTCCCATCTTCCAACTGGCGACCGGAGGCACAGTGCTGACCGGCTTTGGTGGCGACGAGATGGGCTTGGCCTGTGACACGGCACGGCGAGAGCGAATCCTGTGCCTCCAGGAGCGGGTTAGCGCCAGAGCTGCCATCGCCACCCTGGGGCTGGCGGCCGCACCTCGCCCGCTCAGGCGAGCAGTACATGGTCACCGCTACCACAACGAGGCCACCTGGTTGACGCCGGCCGGCGAGGCGCTGGCACGCAAGGCGCGCGTGGCGGACCAGGCCGATGTCCCTTTCGGCTACGGCCGGGTTCTAACCCGCTGGGTCCCGAGGCAGCGCTACTTCAACGTGTGCAAGGAGTCGTTCGAGGCGCTCGCCTCTCCCTACCACGTGCGCGTGCTGCACCCGTTCATTGAGCCGTCCGTCCTGGCGTCCCTGGCTGCACGTGGGGGCATCCCAGGCTTTGGCAGCCGCGAAGAACTGGTGCGGATCCTGTTCGGTGGCCTGCTGCCACCAGAGGTTATTACAAGGCGTAGCAAAGGCCGTTTTAATAACCCGCTTTATTCGCTCGCGACGGCGGAATTTGTGCGAAATTGGGACCGGTCAGGCGTCAACCACGAGCTTGTCGACGCCGAGCGGGTGGCTGATGCGTGGCGGGCGGGACGGGACGTAAGGGCCGCTACGCTCATGCAAAGTGCCTGGTGGGAAGCCCACATCGGTTCCGGGACCGACAGCGCGACCGCGCGGTCTGTGGCGGCACCGCCACACAATGCGTGAGTATGTTTGCGTTGCATTAACAATTGGTGCCGCTGCCGCCGGGCGCTTGAGCGGGTGTCACCTTTTGGTATGCTCCTCAGCACTGCAGATGACGAGGAGGTGAAAACTTGTACTACAGCACCCCCAAGATCACCCGGCTTGGTTCGGTCCACGAGCTCACGAAGTCCAGCGGCGTATCTACCGATAAAAACGGTGGGTCCGGCGACTTCATCGTCGTCACCGTCGGATCGAGCACGGAGTCCATCTCTATCCCCGGTGGCTCGCCGATCTCGGTGTCCATCGTCGGTGGCTCCTAGTTTTTATCCATCAACGTAAAAAGACGGCGCCCAGTTGGTCGCCGTCTTTTTTGTCCCCGCAGCCACGGTAATTGCACCCCAGCATCGAGATGTCGCTTCGCCGGTGCCCTGCGGTCAACGCCAGTGCCCTGCATTCACCAAGGCCAACGCCGCTTTGAGTGACAAGGCGAGCGCTTGCTGTGAATGTTGGGCAGGCATACCTAAGGTGCTGCCCCGGTCCGGGCGGCACGGCCAAATCCCCCTGCTACTGTCTCAAGCACCAGGAGGTCTACAAATGAGCAACTACTGCGAGCCAACTGTTGAGGTCATCGGCTCCCTTGAGGAGCTGACACTCGGGATCGGCGCTCAGAAGACGGCGGGCACGGGTGACTTCGTCATCGTCAACGTCGCCGGCCAGGAAACCGATGTCCCGATCAATACGGGTTCCCCCATCAGCGTTTCCATCCTCGGCGGGTCCTAGCACCGCGCCGCTTCCAGTTTGACCCCACGGCCCTTTGCGCTCGCCCTCGGGCGGCCCTGAGCCGTGGGGTTTTTTTACCTTAAGTCCCGATTGTCGAGATTGGCAGGCCGGTTGCCGGCGCTGCGGACCAAGCGGGGCCGCCGGTCACTTTTCGCACAGCGTGCGAAGCTGGACAACTTGTTCCAGCCCCACGTCGACACGGTGGAGGACCGTTACCCGGAGCTGTTCAGCGCCTTGGCGCAATGGCTGGGTGGGGGTAGCGAGACAGCAGTGCTTTCCTTCGGGTGTGCCACGGGCGAGGAAGTCTTTACCCTGCGCCGGTACTTACCCGATGCGCGCCTGCGGGGCCTCGACATAAACCGGTGGAACGTTGCGGAGTGCCGCCGCCGCCGGCGACGCAGGGGGGACCAACGCATGAGCTTCGCTGTGGCCGGCACGGCTGGCGCCGAGCTCCCGGGTTCCTACGACGCCGTCCTGGCCATGGCCGTGTTCCGCCACGGTTCGCTCGGAGGCGGCCAGCACCCGGCGCACTGCGACCACCTCATCAGCTTCGAGGCGTTCGAGCGGACGGTGGGCGGCCTGGTGAAGGCGCTTAGGCCTGGCGGCTACTTGCTGATCGAGCACGCCAACTTCCGCTTTACCGACACGGTGTACGCCGGCGACTTCGAGGTCGTATCCAGCCGGACGAGGCTGGACCTACAGCTAAAGAGCACGCCCCTTTACGGGCGTGACAACCAACTCTTGCCAGTCGCCACCGAGGTCGACGTGGCCTTCAGGAAGAGGCTCTGAGCCTCAGCTCCCGCTCAGTACCGAGTCGGTGTGGGGGGTGCTGCTCCACTTGTCCTGGCCGCCGGAGTACGGCTTGCCGTTGTGGTTGCCAGGAGACGTTCCCGTGGATTTAACCATGGTCAGCTCGGACACTGAGCCGAGGCGGGTGATGGTGGGGGTTTCGTAAGAGCTCACGGGGCGGTTCTCCTTGGTCAGAGCAGGCCTTGCTGAGAGCGGGCCTTGGTCAGAGCAGGCCTTGCTGAGAGCGGGCCTTGGTCAGGGCAGG
>DASSZK010000394.1:0-4050 GCA_035702845.1 Acidimicrobiales bacterium | reverse complement strand
CTTTTCGCGGCGGGCCGGGTGTTCGGCGAAGATACTCATCGGCGTGACCGGCTCATGTCAATATTAGCCAGCCTTGATACTGGTAGCTTGGGGGTGTTGCCAAGCTCGGTTAGAGCCGGCGCCGTAGCGGCTGTCGAACTGCTTGAAGACGCCTCAGCGCAAAACGCTCCTAGGTATACGAAGCAGTTAGCCGAGCGCGCATCTGGAGTATTGGAGCTTGTGACGGAGTCCCTGTCGGCTCGCCTTGGCAGGACAGTCGACAGCAATACCGAAAAACTAATATTGAGCTCAGTTGAGAGCCGATTGAACAGCGGCGATCCGCTTGTGCGGCGCTCCAGCCTCGCAGTAATTGCGGCGGGCGCCGAGAAAGGGTCGAAGTCCTTCACGCAGCAACTGGATGCAATCATAAAAGCTGGAGGCGGTTCTGCCGTGGAGATGACCGAAATAGCCTTCGGTCAAAGGATTGATGTCGAAGTGCTTAGAGTTCTCGCAAGGACAGCCGAGGGCAATGGTCCCTTTGTAGCAGTGCGTTGCTTCGCGAAGCTTTATAGGCGCCAGAGGACTATCCAATCAGTTGACAATAGATCCCCATCGTCACGCTTGTTACGTCAGGCTCCGGCGTGGCTGAGAGGAATTGCAGTAGTGTCTCGCATGGGGACAGGTAGCGGCCTGACCAATTTTCAACTTGAAAACCTGCCCCCTTGGTATAGGATAGGCATAAACACCGGAGCCCTATCGGATGGTGACGCGGAGGCGCTGCGGGCCTTGGTAGGCAATAAAGCAGCAGGTGCCGAGTGGGATGTAGTGCGGGCGCTGGCAGCTGTATATTTGAATAGATCCGCCGAGTCAACGTCGGTGCTAAGGGATTCCATGGCGTTGTGGCATAGTAGTAACCCGCCGGAGAGTGACCGTAAGCTGCTCTTCACTGCTACGCCCTGGAATGTGCGCTTGGCGATTGATCACCCGGAGCTAGGCCTGTCCTGGTCTCACGCTGAGAAAATACAGGAAAGCTGGCATTCTACGGGCATCTCTGACGTCGATTGGACCTCGAAAGTGGCCGAATACGCCGTGTCTGTCCTTACAAGTGGGACTTGGTCTGACTCCAGCGTTAAGGTTCGGGCGGCTATGAAGAGACTGGAGCGACAGGGGCGCGGGTCGCGGCGATGGTGGGCACTGGGTATTGGGGCTTTGGAGATGTACAGAGCATGCCCAAAGGAGATAGCGCCTTTGGACTTCATTGAATACGTGCTTATGTGTGAGCCGACAGGCGTCGGTAACAAGGAGATCGTGCCTATAATTCGATTTCCGTCGGGGATTTCCGGCCGACAGCTTGCGTGGATTAGGCGTATCTTCGAACACCTTCCGTTAGCTGGTCCTCTTCACGAAGAGACGGAACGGGCGCTTTTGGTTGCCGCTGAGAGGTATGATGACCTAAGCGTATTCGAATTGTTGGCGCGTGGGTCAATTGACGCGTTTGATAACGTGGCGGATAGAGCACTTGCGTTAGCAACGCCTCGTCCGGGAGACGCGAGTCCGGCCCTTCTAGGTAAGCTGTGGCAGAGTAAAGTCACCCATAATATTGGAAAATGCCACACATTAGTGAATCTGTCAAAGGCGTCCGCCTTTGACGACGTAGGTGTGAGTCACCTTATAGAATGTATAGCTTCGCAGAACGCGCATCGGATTGAACGGCAGGACCTTGTGGCGCATTTATTGGCGAGCTCACGCTCGCCTAAAGTGGTCAGCGCGGCGCGCGCCGTAGTGGCTCGCCTCCTGTCTCCCTTCGAGGACCTGGACGACTGGGTAGATCTTGGCCTGGGGAGACAGGTGGGCGTGTGCTTCTTCGTCACGGGACTGTGAACGCCCTCCGGCGCGTGCCCGCGGCGCGGCCGTGTCGCGGCACCGGGCGTGACTCAACGTGACTCAATGTGTACCCCAAGGTGCCTGACGCTGCACTTCTATGCACCTAACAGAACCCTATGACCAGCGGAAATGTAACTTCGCCCAGCGTACAAAGCCCGCCAAGACGACGTTCGCATCGTAGAAGTCGCCGGTTCAAATCCGGCCGCCTTCTCGATCCAGGTACCGTATCTGCAGAGAACCGGATAGTTGAGCGTGCTGGCAGCGCGACGTTAACTTCGTAGGCAAGCATGGTGCTCGCGGTGTGCCATGCGCCGAGTGGTTCGAGCGCTGGTAGGCCGACAAGGCTGCCCGCCAGTCGGTAGTCCGGCTCGGCCGGTCGTGGGGTGGCGCCGTGTCGACGACTGCTCGGGACTGCGCCCAGTGGGCCAAGTGATGGGCGCCGGCTCTTGGCCAGGCGTTGCCGCACAGCGTCACGGCCGACGACATCGCCGGTGGTGCTCCGCTCCATGGAAAGCGCCGGGCGGTCACCCAACACCGTTCGGGCCACTGGGTGATGGTGCGGGCGTTCTTCCCCTGCCTGGTGACCACCGGCGTGGCTGGACAAGAGCCCTGCCGCCTACCTCTCCCTGAGCGTCGACCCGGCACCGGACGGGGTGCGCGAGGCCGTCGTGGCCGACTTCGTGTTCCTCGACCTGCTCTACCGCCAGCGCCAGAACGGCCAGGGCGTTAGAACGGCGATCCGCACGGCACCCCGGGACACCACAGACCACGGGCTGCCGCCCCATATGGGGCAGTCTGGGTCGGTGGGTGAGGATGCCTCCCGTATTGCGGTCCTGTCGGCGACGGACCGTCTCCCCGACCGACCTCTCCGGGTCCTTGTCTGCGGCACCGCCGGGTCGGGCAAGACCACCATCGCCGAGCACATCAGCGCCATCCTCAACATTCCCCACGTCGAGATCGACGCCCTGTTCCACGGCCCGAACTGGCAACCCCTCGACTCGTTCCTGGACGACGTGGCGGCTTTCGCCGAGCAGCCGTCATGGGTGACGGAGTGGCAGTACGGGGACGCGCGGCCGCTGCTGCTGAAAAGGGCGGACATGCTCGTGTGGCTCGACCTGCCTCGCAGCGCCGTTATGCGACAGGTCATCGCCCGCACCCTCCGACGGAGGTTGCGGCGTGAGGAGCTGTGGAACGGCAACATCGAACCCCCGCTGCATACCTTCTTCACTGATCCCGAGCACATTGTCCGTTGGGCTTGGTCGACACACCACCGGACAACTGAGCGGGTGGCGGCGGCGCGCCACGAGCGACCGGACCTGCCAATCGTCCGGCTCACGAGCCGGGCCGCAGCAGTCGACTGGCTCACCGGACCGCTCGCCGCCGCGGCGCAGCCACCGGCTTCCCGCACGCTGCACGACCCCTCAAAATAGTCAATTGTAAACGGAGTACCCGTTCATTTAGCTACTCTCATGCGAACCAAGCAGATCAAAAGGCCAACTGCGCATCTCTCGGCTAAAGAGATCAGGTTCCGGCTAGTCTGTTGGACCATTCGGTGGCGCGCTGAGGTTGACATCATAAGTTCTCAGGCCATCCGGAACTGGGCCAAGGTGCGCCGTGTACTTCGGGTACCGCTTTAGCCATTCCCACCAAAGGGGAGGCCGGCTCAGAGGGAACCGTGCGCGCGCCCAGCCGGCATGGTCCGCCCGCCGCATAAACGTCGCGAGGGCACGACACGGCCTGGTGCGCCGGCGCGTGGCGCGCCTGGAGGCTGAAGCCAAGATCGCCTGGCCCCTGGACAGCTACGACGACGCCAGCCCCGCCAAAGAACGTAGGTACTGCTTCAACTCCCACGAGGTCCCACTTCGCGCTAAGCACCCTGTGCCGTGCCTGCGGGCTCGCCCGCTCGGCCTAACTACGCGTTATGCCGCGGGCAAGCGCCACCCGCGGGCTTCGGTTCCTTTTCCGGGTGAAAACGGCCCGCACTCATGGCCGGCTAGCAGCACAGTAACCGGCGGCCCTACCGGTCAATCTGGCGCGGCCATTTGCTTGAAATGGCCGGTTGGGGCTCACGCCTGAGGCGTCAAGTGGCCGATGTCGGCGCCTGCTCTGCACCAGGTTAGGACTTTCGGCTCTACTAACTTTTCTGGAAGTCTCCGATGATCGGGGTGTTGAACCTCCCCCCTCTAA
>DASSZK010000063.1:0-4342 GCA_035702845.1 Acidimicrobiales bacterium | reverse complement strand
ATCCGATGCCATCGGCGGTGTCGTGGACATCGGCGCATCGGACGCTTACCTCTCGCCCACTCAAGTACAGCAGACCCCTGGGATCAAGAACATCGCCCTGGCGATCTCGGCCCAGATGGTGAACTACAACATCCCGTTCTTGAAGGCCGGCACTCACATCAAGCTCAGCGGCATGGTGCTCTCGCAGATTTACCAGGGCAAGATCACCAACTGGAACGACTCAGCCATATTGAACCTGAACCCGGGCGTAGTCATCCCGTCCACCCCGATAGTGGTGCTGCACCGCTCGGATGGCAGTGGCGACACGTTCCTTTTCACCTCCTACCTCTCGGATGCCGACCCGAATGGTTGGGGTAACAGCATCGGCTACGGCACCAGCGTGGCCTTCCCGTCGCTGTCCAACGCATTGGCGGCCAACGGCAACGGCGGCATGTTGACGACATGCCAGAAGACGCCCGGCTGCATCGCCTACATCGGCGTCAGCTACGAAAGCCAGGCTCAGGCAGCCGGGCTGGGCGAAGCGATGCTTCAAAACGCGGCCGGCAACTTCGAATCGCCGACATCTGCCAGCATCCAGGCGGAAGCGGCTGCACTCGAGAAGAAGACCCCGCCCGACGAAACCCTGTCGATGATCTACGACTCGGCGTCCAACGGCTACCCGATCATCAACTACGAATATGCCATCATCCCCCCCAAGGAGAGCGACGCCGCCACGGCGCAGGCCGTTCGTGCCCTGCTTTATTGGGCCGTGGATCCCAAGGGTGGCAATGCCGACCAGTACTTGGCCCCAGTCAACTTCCAGCCGTTGCCGGCGTCAATCGCAGCCCTCTCCGACGCTCAGATCGCCCAGATCACCGGCTAATCCCATCTAAAGCAACAAAGGAAGCTGTACTCAGGTGCCCGCTTGGTCCTCCAGGCGGGCACCTTTATCGCGCGACAGCAAGGCGACACCCGCTTGTAACCCGAAGTTCGGCCTTCGTTCACTTTATGTTCACCTGAGGCGCGTAGAATTAAGCCCATAAGCCGACTACCTCAGGGCTCGACGAAGAGGTCCTAGGACAAGTTGGCGGTTGCCCGGGAGTGACGGTGCCGGGCAGCAACTCAGAGCGGGTGCCGCCGCACCCGTATTTTTGGCCCTTTGTTCTTTGTTTGCCGCGCCCCGCGGCTGGTGCACGAAAGAGTGCAGGAAAGGCACATGTCCACCACTACTCCCTTCCCGGCAGCTGCACCGGGACAGCTGCCAGGCGACATCGGCAGTGGCTCGGACGCTCGTGGTTCAGCACTGCTCCAGCAGACGGTGCCACGGGTGATCACCGCAATAGCGGCCATCCTGCCCATGGTGGCACTCTTCGCCATCGTCATAGTCCTCGCCGTCAAGGCGTTCCCCGCCATCAAGTACAACGGCTTGCACTTCCTTTGGAGCAGCGACTGGCGACCGGGGAACTCCTACGCTGGTGCAGTAAAGACCAACGGCGTCCTGCACCCCGTGGCCGTCAGCTACGGTGCATGGCCGCTGATAGCCGGCACGCTTGCCACATCGGTGATCGCCGTCCTATTCGCAGTACCCGTATCGGTTGGGGCCGCACTCCTCATCGTGGAGAAACTTCCCGCTAGTTTGTCAAAAAGCTTCGGGATATTCCTCGAAGTACTCGCCGGCATACCGAGCGTCGTGTTCGGCCTCTGGGGATATCTAACTTTTGGCCCCTTCTTGGCCCATGACCTAGCCCCCCTAATCGCTGACCACCTGCCCAACGTCCCCGTGCTCAGCTTTTTCCGGGGCCCGACAGGTAACGGGGAAGGCCTGCTGGCATCGGGCCTGGTCCTGGGAGTGATGATCATCCCCATCGTCGCCGCCACGAGCCGCGACCTGCTGCGCCAGGTGCCACGACTACCCAAAGAAGGCGCTATGGCCCTGGGGATGAGCGACTGGGAAGTGGTCAGGAAGGTGAGCCTCCCTTGGGCACGGGCCGGGATCCTCGGAGCTTCCGTGCTGGGCCTGGCCCGGGCTCTCGGCGAGACGATGGCGGTGGCCATGATCTCGGGCTCCCTGCTCGGCACCCTTCCTACCAATCTTTACCAGGGGGTAGGCACTATCGCCGCCACCATCGTCAACCAGCTCGACGGAGCCCAGACGGACGGGACGGGGTTCGCCGTAGAGACCCTGGCCGAGTTTGCCCTACTGCTGGCAGTGATCACTTTGGTCACGAACGTCGGCGCACGGGCCCTGGTACGCAAGATGGGCGGCACAGCGCTGCCAGTTGGGCGAGGTGTCTAAGCCATGTCAGCTGCAAGTGCCGACCTGTCCAATTTCACCGCCGCCGAAGGAGCGATAGACCTCTACGGCCCACCGTCAGTTCGGCGCCGGGCGGCCAACCGCGTCGGCTGGGGTTTGTGCTGGGCCTCCGTCGCCTTGGTTGTCGCGCCGCTCATCTCTTTGATCTGGGGTGTCCTCGCCCGGGCCCTGCCTGGATGGCACTGGAGCGTGTTGTGGACCTCAGGTAACGGCCAGGGGGGAGGGCTGGCCAACGAGATCGTCGGCACGTTGCTGATCACAGCGGGAGTGGGGATCCTGGCAGGCACCGTAGGTATCCTGTCCGGCGTCTACCTGGCCGAGTACGCCACGGGGCGGACCGGTTCTGTCCTGCGGGGCGCTTCGGAGGTCCTAGCCGGCATACCATCGATCGTCCTCGGCTACGTGGGCTACATAGCGCTCGTAATAGGCCTGCACTGGCAGTACTCCCTCGGGGCGGCACTCATCGCCCTCTCCGCGCTTACGGTGCCCTACATCGCCAAGTCGACCGAAGCGGCGCTCAGGCAAGTGCCAACTTCCTACCGGGAGGGAGCCGACGCCCTTGGCATGTCCCCCTTGCGGTCAATGTCCCGCATCACGATGAAGTCGGCGCTGCCGGGCATTACAACGGGGTGGCTGGTGGCCATGGCCATTTCGCTGGGCGAAACAGCGCCACTGCTGTACACGGCCGGCTTCACTGACCAGTTGCCGTCGCTGGCCCTCACGCACGCGCCCGTGGGCTACCTGACATACGCGGTATGGACCTTCTTCAACTACCCGAACAAGGCTTTCCAAGTCTTGTCGTACGACGCCGCGCTGATCCTTGTCGTGCTGGTCCTCGTGCTCATCGTTGCCGCCCGCCTAGTGGTCTCGCTGACCCAGCGGCACTCGGAAACGAACTAGGAGGGCGACGGCGCCGCCCCTGGTCAGCTCTCGTCTGCGGCGGTTCCGGGCTCGTCGCTGTCAATGACCAACTGGCGCCGGGCGATGACGTGGACGTCGATGCCGAGATCTCCCGCCCGCCGGATTATCTTGCGCACGATGGCACCGCCACCGAGGATCTCCTGTAGCCGGCTGCGCTGACTAGAGCCGAGAACTATTTGAGTTATCTGGTTCTCCTGAGCGAACTGCGCTATCGCTGCGGCTGGGTCCACATGCACCAGCTCGTGCCAATTTGCACCGAGGTCGCGCCCGAGCGCCCGCAGGCTCTCAAACGTAGCCCCGCCGGCGGGCCGTCGAACGTCCCCGGAAGCCACATGGACGACGTTCAGTTCGCCTTTGGCCCGTGTCGCGAGGCGGGCCGCCCGGCGCAGTAGGGCCTCCGTCCCGGGTGCTCCGGTCACGGCAACCAATATGCGCTCTTTGGTCTCCCATAGCCGGCGGTCGCTCTGGCGGCGCAGATGTTCGAGCAGGTCCTCATCGCTCTCGTCGGCGAGGAAGCGCAGCGCAAGCTCGCGAAGGGCGATGAGGTTGTCGGTTTGGAAGAAGTGAGCCAGCGCAAAAGGGACCTTCTCGGCTGGGTAGATGTTGCCGTGCAGCATACGCCGGCGCAGCTGCTCGGGCGAAGAGTCGACGAGCTCGATCTGGTTGGCCTTTTTCACGACCCAGTCGGGGACCCGCTCGCGCACCCGCGTTCCCGTCATATGCTCCACGGCGTCTGCAAGGCTCTCCACATGCTGGATGTTGAGCGTGGTTATGACATCGATCCCAGCATCGAGCAGCTCCAGGACGTCCTGCCAGCGCTTCTCATTGCGGCCACTCCCGGGCACGTTGGTATGGGCCAGTTCGTCGACCAGGGCGACCCTGGGGTGGCGCCTCAGTACGGCGTCGAGGTCCATCTCCTCGAAGCTGGCACCCCGGTAGGGAACGGCTTTGCGAGGAACTATCTCAAAATCCTCAAGCAGCGCAGCCGTAAGGGGGCGGGCATGGGTCTCGACGAAGGCGACGACGACGTCAGTGCCCCGCTCCATGCGCCGCCGCCCCTCGTTCAACATGTCGTAGGTCTTGCCCACGCCGGCGACGGCACCGAGGTAGATGCGGAAATGGCCTGCC
>DASSZK010000005.1:0-10276 GCA_035702845.1 Acidimicrobiales bacterium | reverse complement strand
CGAAACCGTTTTGGCCGCCCTCTTCATGTTCTTTTACGCCGACCGTGAGCTCCAGCCCGGAGATTTCCTGGAAGGTCCCAATTGTGACGCCATCGACTTCGAACACGAACATCGACGACACGGGGACTATGCCCTTGAAATCGTCAGTCGATTGGCTCATTGGTTACGCACCGCCTCCCAGGCTCTGGCGTTGAGCCCGGCTACACCTCTGACCAGCCGGGCCCTGTCGGCATGCTCGAGGTCCAAAAGATCGTCCATAGGCCAGTGCAGGTGGTATGCCAGGTACAAGATTTCCTGCCACAAAGCCTCGGTCGGGTACTGCATCATCGCTGGTTGCTGGGGACCTCCTCGATAGCAGCCCGCCGGCTGACCGGGGCCCGGGTTTCGCTATCGTCCATGGAGGGCTCTGTGCCTGTTGCCACCGGCCCGGCTGCAGGTGCCGCCGGGGAAGGCTGTGGCTGTGGCGATGGAGCGGGCCACTCGGCGGCCCGCTCCATCTCCTTTTGTGCGTCCAGCAGGGCTTCTATATCTCCTGGCGTGCCGAAGTTGATCACACCGTAGAAGTCCTGCAGATAAGCCAAGTCGGCTGCGAAGAGATTTTCGATCTCGTTCGCGGTCACGAGCTCGAGCGTGCCCAAGCGGCGGACCACCCGGGCAAGCACAAGGATGGTGAGACGAGGGTCATCGGCTGATGTGATGGTGGGGTCGCGCAGAGGCTCGAGCTCGTCGCGCGCTGTTGCCAGGCGCATTATGCCCTTTTTGTGTAGCTCGCCATTGCGATCGAGGTAACCACGGGGCAGTACGAACTCGTACTCGGTCCTCAGTGCGCTCACCCCCGCCTCACTTCACCCGGTCGAGCTTCTCGTGCTGAAGGGTCCAGGTCTCGCTGAGGGGGTCGTTGCCGCCCACGGTGAACGAGTCGGTGGCAACCTTGGAAGGCCAAGCACTGAAGAAGTTCCAGCGCGATATCTCCTTCAAGGTCGAATCGTAGATCACGACCGAGCCGTTTTTGCGCTGCTCGCTCAGCGAGGAGATGGACATGCCTTTGCTGCGGATGCCTTCGAACCACTTCCACAGAGCGTCCTTGGTGGCGTCCAAAGGTGCCAGGCGCTTGACGGTGATCTCTCCTGTCCACTTTGGCTTTGAGAACGCCTTGCGCTGTGCGTACTGGCCGCTGGGCAACTGCTGCTGGATGTCTGTGACTTCCAGTTCGAGGTCAAGACCACTGACCTCAGTGAGCTGAGCGACCACTTCACCATCGATCTCGAGGAAGAAGTGGTTTACAACTAACGGATCCTCTTTGAGGATGGTATCTCCGGGCATTGTTCCTCCCTGTCAGTTTGGTCCGGGCGCCTAGCTGGCGGATTGCTTTTGCTGGCTTATGCGGAAAATGACGAACTCCGCCGGCTTCACCGGCGCTATCCCGACCTCAACAACGAGCTTGCCTTCGTCGATGGATTGCGGGGGATTGGTTTCTGCGTCGCATTTGACGTAGAAGGCCTGGTCAGGGGAGGAGCCGAAGAGGGCGCCATCTCGCCACAAGCCGCTTAGGAACCCCGTCAGGGTCCGCTTGACGCCCTCCCACAGCTTGACATCGTTGGGCTCGAAGACTGCCCACTGCGTGCCGTCGAGGATCGTCGTCTCGACCATATTGAACAGGCGACGGACGTTGATGTAGCGCCAGTCGGTGTCAGATGCCAGGGTCCGGGCGCCCCACACCCGGATGCCGCGGGTACCGAACGGGCGGATGCAGTTGATGCCGATCGGATTGAGCAAGGACTGCTCGGTCTTGGTCACGGGGTACTCGACATCCAGGCAGCCGGCGATGGTCTCATTGGCCGGGGCCTTCCAGACGCCGCGAGTGTCATCTACGCGCGCCCATACGCCGGCAAGGTGGCCTGACGGTGGGACCAAGATCTCGGCATCGCTGCCGTTTGTGGGCGTCGGGTTCTCGACCTTGATCCATGGGTAATACAGCGCAGCGAACGCCGAGTCGTACATAGCGACCCCAGAGCGCCACTCCTGGATCTGCTGCGGGCTCATACCCGGGGGAGCGTCGAGGATGGCCATGCGGTTGCCGTGCAGCTCACAGTGTGTGATCAGTGTGGTCTGGACGGCCTTCCACATGTTGAGGTCGACCGTCTTGTCCGGCTTCGTCGCCGCCGTGATCAAGTCGGGCACGATGACCATGGTGACATCGTCGGCGATGGCCAAGCCGTTGATGCCGGTGCGCGACGTCTCGGACCCGGCGAAACGCCGGCCATTGACGGCTACCGGGGTCGCGGGCGCCTGAGCCAAGGCGAAGCTGCCCGGTTTCATGACGTCGATCATCGAGTTGATGTCAACTGCCGGATCGATGGTGAGCTTTACCTTCACCTTCGTAGAGCCAGCGTTCACAACCGTCTCGACGTTCTGAGCGCCAGGTGTCACGGTGAGGTTGTCGAAGCTCTCGACTACCTGCCCACCTTCGACGACAGAAAGGTTGAAGGGGTTCGGCCCCTGGGCGTCTGGGTCACCCTCGACGCTCTCGATGACGATGGAGATGGGCGCATCCGGCTCGACACTCGTGATCTCGAGCGGGTTCCCCAATGCCCTATCGGCTGCGGGGAGGGCCAGCTGCGAAGGTTGCCCGGAAGGAGCGGTATTGGGTACCCGGACTATGTAGGCGATCGAGCCGCCGTTGTCGAAGTACCCGCGTACCGCGATCGGCAACATGCAGCCCTCGGCGTAACCGCCGTAGAGGTTTTCGAACTGGGTCCAACTAGTGACCAGGCGGGGCTTGACGCCCTCTGGATCGGCGGGGTCGTCGGTGGGTGCTTTGCCAGTGAAGCCTACGAACGCCGCAATGGCAGTGGCCGCGGCGGTGAGGACTTTCTGGGACGACGGCACCTCTTCGACGTAGACACCGGGTGCTGCGTAAGTGGGCATTCGCCTCTCCCTGTGTGGGGCGGTGGGTTGACTATCGTTACCTGCTTACCTCTTGGCGAGGGGCAAGGCGGTAGGCGGAGCCAAAACAAGCCGGCTCAACCTGCATGGAACCTTAGACCGCGCCAGGGCCTCATGCCTCTATCTTGCGCCCCATAGGGCCCTTATTTCTTCCAGAGGGCAACCCGGCGGGCTATGCATGTCGGACAAGAGCGGACAAACTGCCTGAAAGGTGCAAACGGTGAAATCTTTACGGCAGGGCCGCTGTAGGGCGAAACCGAACACCGACCGCCCGCGCTCAGCTACCCCCGGTTCATTGCGTGGAGTGCTGTGCTGGGAGAAGACCTGAGGCTCTGGCTCAGCCGATGGCAGTCAGTTGACGATCGTCTGGACGGATCCGGGAAAGGTCACGTTGATTATGCCGCCCCATGCGCAGTTGCACATTGCACCGGCGCACACGGCGGGCGTGCCCCCGATCATGGTGGTCGGGCTCGGAGGCTTCCAGGGGCCTACCGTGACGGGAACGCACGGCATCGGGGTCAGGACTCCCAACGCGGCGGCAGTGGCCGCAGCGACAGTTGGGTTGGCGAGGCTGCTGCACATGCCGAATGTGGGGATGTTGAGCATTGGCACCATGTCCTCGATGGTCGCCGCCGGCTTGCCCTCAATGAGGACCCGCCGCACTGGCAGTACGTTCAGGACGGCTGGGGCCACCCCGAACGAGCACGCCATTGTCCCGGAGGTGACTAGCGGAGGTGGCATGGTCGGTCCCCTTCTCTCGCCCGTTTGGTTGAAGCGGGCCGATGCAGGCCGTGGTGACGGGCGCTTACCGAGCGCTGTGGTTGGCCCAAAGGGTAGTTGCCAATGGGCCGCGGCCGCGGTTCAGAGTTTCGCCCCTTTCGCCGAGCGCGTCAAGGGGGCTGTGGCATGAAGGACGCAGACCACCGTGCGGTCGCGCTTTACGGCGTCATCCCAACTCGCCGGAGATGGGTAGATGTACGTGTAGTAAAGAGAGCTGGCAGAGAAGGGCATCCCGACATAGGGCTCGAACTCGTTCAGGCACACCGCATCCGCGAACTTGCTCAGTGCCTGCTGGCCAGGGTAATTCTCGGTTAGGTCACCGGCTAGCTGAGGCGGTCGCGACGGGCACGCCGACGGTCCTGTGGGCACGTGCTGGCTGTAGGGGACTACACAGTAGACCTCGTCGTAGTGCGGGCGAGAGCAGTTCAGCACTGTCACTTGAGAGACCGCGAGGTTCGGGTTTGCTTTGGGCGGGTTAAGGCATTCAGCGGGACGCAACTGGAACACCGGTACGTTCGTACCCGAAGCTGCGCTGGAATGGCCCCCACAGGCGGCTGACAAGGCCGCCAGCAAGGCGAGGCCAGTAGTCGTCGCGGCGCGTTTGCTCCCCCTGTTTGCCACCTGACCGATCTTGCCCGCGCTGCGCTGCAACCGCAATGCGGGAGCCATCGTCGGGCGGGGCCTGCCGCGTGACAGGGGTCTAGCTCTTTCGGGCCCGCTTAGCTTCTTTCGCGCCCGGCCACGCCTCCCGGGCGTGCTCGTCCAGGGAACGCCAAGCCTGCTCCCATTTCCGGGCAAGCCCTTCCTGCTCCTTTTGGCAAATTGCCAAGAGCTGTCCTGCGGCCAGAGCGGCCTGCTCGCCTAGGCCCGCGAACGTGTGCTCGAGCCATCGGCGCATTTCGCCCGCGTCATGCACCTTCCCGAGGAGGTTTTGCAGCTTCTCGGCTCGGGCCGCCGCGATCTTGGCCTTCTTGGCCGCTCTACCGCTGGACGTCGATACGGCCAGTTCGGCCAAATAGCGCAGCTTCTTCGCCTGGATCCGGGCCTGGTGCAAACGACGGTCGTCGGGGTCGTGCTTGGCGCGCTTGACCTTGCGTCCCAGTGAGCCGAACTGGCGCGCACAAATCTCGGTGACAAGGCCATCTGCGCTTCGTTGGCCGACGGGCCCGAACGCCTGGTCCGCAGCGGTCGCTAGAAGGCCGAGGTCCCGCAGGAGGCGGTCGTACTGCGGGCTGTCAAGCATCTGCTCCAAGGACGCCAGCGCAGACGCGTGCTCGTTGCTCGCGCTGGAGAGCAGGGGTGCAGCGTCCCCCGGGCTCTCGGATATGGCGGCGTGGTCGTCACCGGCACCCGACAGGCCAAGAGCCGTTGCCCACCGGGCGAGTGTCTCGCGGCGCACCCAAGCGTCGCGCGCTCGGCCCAGGGTTTCGCCGAAGGCGCGCAGGCCGTCCACCGTGGCAGCCAGGGGAGCGGTGCAAGGTGGCGTGCTGGCGTCGCACGCCGGCGTGGAGCCGAGATGGAGGGCCGCGATGGCGTCAAAGACGGTACGGGCTTTGCGGGCCGCTATGCGGGTCTGGTGGATCTCCTCGGCCCCATCGGTGCCTTCGAGAAGGCTCAACCTTATATGGACGTCATGGTGCTGGAGCGCGTCCAAACAGGTCTGCGCCTGAGCCGATACGAGCTGCGAGACAGTGCCTGGCGGGCGGGGTGTGGGCTCTTTGCGCTTTGGTGGTCGAGCTTCGTCCCCGCCGGGCGTCTGCATGCCGGTCATCTGCATAACCGTGGCGAGCTTGCTCCTGCGCTTGCTGCGGGTGGCGCCGGACGTGCCCAGGTGCGCGACGATAGCGTCCGCCACTTCCAGGGCGGATCCGTGAGCAAGCTCGACTTCTAGTTCTGAGAAGACGACAGTCGTGGCTCCCAGGCCGCCGGCGGCTCGTAAGAGGTTGGTGCCGGTGACGCAGTCGTGGGCCACTTCGGCCAACAGGCGACCGTCGGAGGTCAGGAGGTGCACACGTTGGCGGACCGTCTCCAGCCGAGCAATCGGGCGAAGCGCAAGGCCGGTCGTGAGCCCCCTGACAAACGAAGCTGCTCGGGCGTCCACCTCAGGAGCGGACGTGAGGGCAACGCTGTGATCGCCTTGGTATGGCCACGTGACCTCCGTACGGTTCTGGATACGGCGCGAGGGCGCGCCAGGCAGCTTGACTGTCCATACAGCTTCAGCCTGTACAGCTTCAGCCTGTACATCTTCAGCCTGTACATCTTCAGCCTGTACAGCGTCTTGCGGTACGGCTGCCGGCCGGGCCCCTACCGCTGCCTCTGGCGAGCCGTTGCCCTCGCCGACGTGCCCAGCCGGATCAGCGTCGGTTGCCGGGGTCTCCAGGCGTAGCCGCAGGGTCACCTTGTGGTGGTCCAGGCAACGATCGTCTGTGTCGTAGTAGACAGCGACCATGTCGAGCATCGGCAGGTACTGGGTGCGCGAACCGGGCAGTACCCCCGAGAGGTCGGGCATCGCCCATCCGCTCGGGACCTCGAGTTTTGTCTCTTGCTCCAGAGCGTGCACCGGATCCCCCCGCGTCGTGGCCAGCGTCCCGCAGGCACTCTAGTGAACTCCTCCCCCTGCGCCGGCTTGTGCGCAAGGTACGCTCGCACCTGCTCATGAGCGCCAATGCACTACGCTCCGCCGGGTTCTACGTCCGCGAAGGCGTACCGTTCGCAGAGCTAACGACCTTTGGCGTCGGGGGACCATGTGCCTGCCTGGTCGAACTGGAGGCGCATGAGCGGCTCGGTGAGCTCCTAGCGCTACTAACTGAGCCGGTGTTCGTCCTCGGTGGGGGTAGCAACCTGCTCGTTTCGGACGGTGGGTACGACGGCACTGCTGTGCGGCTCCTGCCCTGCGCCAGATCGGTGGCCACCGACGGCGAGCTGGCCATAGTCAAAGTCAGTGCCGGCGAGGATTGGTCGTCGTTCGCCGAGTGGTGCGTGGGCGAAGGCCTGAGCGGGGTGGAGTGCCTATCTGGCATACCCGGGACGGTCGGTGCGACGCCTGTCCAAAATGTCGGGGCCTACGGTCAGGAGGTCGCCAGCCGCATACGCCATGTCCACGTATGGGACCGTGCCACGTCGCGATCCAAGGTGCTTGGCGCCGCTGAATGCGGTTTTGCTTATAGAGATAGCAGGTTCAAAAAGAACCGCCGTTTTGTCATCGTTTCTGTGGAGTTTGCACTCGAGCGCTCCCGCCTGTCCGCACCTGTCCGCTACGAGGAGCTGGCGCGGGCACTTGGTGTGGCCGTCGGCGCGAGAGCCAGCCTGGGGGATGTTGCCCTTGCCGTCCTTGGGCTGCGCAAAAACAAGGGCATGGTGCTGGACGAAGCGGACCCCGATACCAAAAGCGCCGGCTCGTTTTTCACGAACCCGGTGGTCAGCCTTAGTCGCCTGGCCGATCTCCAGCGAATTTCGCCGGAGATCCCGTATTGGCGCCAGTCGAGCGGAGATGTAGCCCAACAGGGGGTGAAGCTGGCGGCGGCATGGCTCATCGAGCAGGCTGGTTTCACTCGTGGCTACACAAAGGGTCGTGCTGGCATCTCCACTAAGCACACGCTCGCGCTGGTTGCCCGGGACGGAGCGTCGGCGGCCGACATCATCGCCCTGGCGGCGGAGGTCCAGGAAGGTGTGCACGCCCGGTTTGGCGTCCGGCTTCAACCTGAACCGGTGTTGCTCGGACTGTCGATCTGAGCCCGGGACGGCGCCTGTGAGCACTTCGGGGGGACCAAGTGGTGCTTGCAGGACAGGGCCGGAGCGGCTCCAGGGCGCGCTTGCCCGGTGGGCAGACCGATCAAGTCCTATTTTCGGCTTTCCTTGTGCCGAGCTGTAGCCGCTGCGCATCTCAATATGAGATAGCAGGATTCCGCGTTAACTATGGGCGTGGCCTGAAGGAGCGTGTACAATGATTCTTGTCCCTGCGGCTCTCCCTGCCAACAGAGGACTTAGCTCCGGGTAGGTTCCCCCCCTTCCCGCCCGTCGAGCGAGACATGGAAGGACCGGCGTCCCCCGCCGGTCCTTCTGTCGTTAACGGCGACTGTCGAAGCTGCGTAACACTTCGTTCAGACTTTGTTCAGTGAAGATTAAGGTGACGGACGTCTCTTCCGCACTGCACTGCACTGCACTGCACTGCACTGCACTGCACTGCACTGCACTGCTGCTTTGGCATCACGGCGAACGAGGGCGGTGTAAAAGCGCCATGGTGCATGAAGTGCACAAATCGCCTTGCACGAAGTGCGCAAGTGGTCGTGCATGAAGAACAAGGGGCCTGCATGGAGGGAACAAGTGGCGCAATGCGGACAGCTCGGGAATTGCTGGCGCTAAAAAGGTCGGGCGTCCTATTTGCCGCCGCCCTCGTCCGGAAGCAAAGGTGCCTCCATGAGCGCTTGGTTAGGGCCTGCGCGAGTCGCTGCAGGTGCGCGGACCGCTAGCGGCACAGAGGCCCCTATCCGCGCCGGCAAGCGGGACAGGGGCCTCTGTGCGCAGCCAAAACCCAGCTTGGCGCGGTCAACGGGGCTCTAGAAGCATCCCGAGCGAGCGCAGCTGTTCGGCGGGGCGATGGTAGCCCCGCTCTAGGTGCCGTACCCCGTGGATCACCGTGGGGCCAGATGCGGCGGCGGCGGCGATCACGCTCGAAAAGCCGGCCCGCACATCAGGTACGTCCACCTCTGTGCCCTGCAGCTTCGAGGGCCCGCGTACCACGGCCGAATGCAGGTAGCTGGTGTCGTGGAAGCGGCAAGCAGGTCCACCCAAGCAGGTGTTGAACAAGCCGATCTCGCCGCCCATCGCCTTGAGGGCGGGCACGTAGACGAAGCGGTCCTCGTACACAGTCTCGTGGAGCACGGACATGCCTTCTGCCTGAGTGAACAGGACCATGAGCGGCGTCTGCCAATCGGTCATGAAGCCGGGGTGAACATCGGTCGACACCGCCGCGGCGTGCAGGCCGTCAGGCGCGAAAGCGGCGATGCCATGTTCGTCGATGTTGACCTGGGCCCCCATGCGGGCCAGGGTGGTGATGGCGGTTACCAGACGTTCCTGGGCGCACCCGATGACGCGGACGGCGCCCCTGGTGATGAGCCCGGCGACGAGATATGAGAAGGCTTCGTTGCGGTCCCCCTGCAAGTGGGTGCTGGCGCCCCGCAGCTTCGGCACACCTTCGATGACTACCCGCCGGTCGGGTGAGAGCTCGATGCGAGCGCCCATCCTCTGGAGGAACAGCGCGAGCTCGAGGACCTCCGGTTCGGTAGCAGCATTGCGAATGACCGTCTTGCCCTCCGCCATGGCTGCACAGAGCAGGGCTGACTCCGTTGCTCCCACGCTGGGGTAGGGCAGCTCGATGATGGCGCCTTTGAGCTTGGTGCACTTTGCCCGTATCCCTTCGTCGGTGACTTCCACCTCGGCACCCAACGCTCGCAACACCTGGACGTGGAAGTTGACGGGGCGGTGACCGATGCGGTCTCCGCCCACCATGGGCACAAACGCCTCGCCAGTCAGGTGCAGCAACGGCCCTAGGAGCAGCACCGGGATGCGGTTGAGGCCACTGAAGGAAAGTGGCACCTCGGGTTTAACCTCTTGAGCAGGAGTGATGCACAGTGAGCCCTGGCCTACCTCGACCTCAGCCCCCACGGCCCTCAGGATGTCAGCCGTGATCTGTACGTCGCCTACCTCGGGAGCGTTGTGGACCGTGCTCGGCCCGTCGCCGAGCATGGCCGCCACCATGTGCTTGGTCACTGCGTTCTTGGACCCACGGACCTGCACATCTCCCACCAAGGGCCCGTTGGGTTGGATGAACCATTCGTCAGACACGCCGTCGATCTTCGCAGACGTGGCCCACTTTGGCCGAGCCCGGAGGCGGGGGAGCGTTCCCCATCGACGCCGGGAGCTCTATGGGGATGAGCTCGTCATGCCAGGTGAACGCCTTGTCCATTGCAGCAGCAGGGGTGGGAGCTCGCTCAAGTCCGTGACACTCGCCATGCCGAGGACCTCCCCCGGGGCCAGCCATGGCTCCAAGCCCTCCGGTCCCGGCAGGGCCAGCAGGAACGTGCCCGCTTGGAGCACTCCATAGAAGAACCATGTGCCGGAGCTCATGTGCAGGCGTGCCCCACCCGGTAGCAGTCGCTTGGCTTCCTCCTCGTCCTCCATGGACTTACTGGGGGTCACGACAACCAGTTCAGCCCCGATTGGGCCGCCCGGCGGAGCGCTCTTCAGGTCGGACCAAAGGCCTGCGCATGTCTTGCATGTCGTTGTGAGGAACGCCAGCAGTGTCAGCTTGGGCGGGCTTGCTGGTACTTTCACAGGCGTACGGTACACGGACGGATCGAGGTTCGCGTGAGGATCGGCATAATCGGAGGGACCGGCCCCGCCGGTTCGGCAGTGGCAGTGCGTTTCGCATCGGTGGGCGTGGAAGTCGTCATCGGCTCACGCTCTGCCGAGAGGTCGGCGGACGTTGTCCGCGAGCTGCGCGAGCGTTGGCAGGCAAGGGACCTGAGTTTGCTCGCCGGCGACAATGCCG
>DASSZK010000362.1:0-3521 GCA_035702845.1 Acidimicrobiales bacterium | reverse complement strand
CGACCTCCTCCCGGTCCGGGCCGAGAGGGCTCGACTGCAACCGGGCATGGCGCAGCACCGGTGACGCACCGAAATAGATCACGTTCACGCCCTCGCTGCGAGCGGCCACAACTCCATTGCGCTCGTTGGCCGTCCAGGTCTCGTCGTGGCCGAGTGTGAGCAACGCGCGGTGCTGAGCGAGGATCTGGGGGTGCTGCGAGAAGGTGACGTCGGTCCAATAGCTGACGTCGAGGCCATGCTGCTCCGCCCAAAAAACGAGCGGGAACTCCAGTGCCATGAAGTCGGCCGCCCCGTTGCCGTTGGCGTAGGGCCGGTCAAAGGACTCCACGTAGGCCCGCTGCGCGTACTGCGGTGGACGGCCCGGCGGGGCGCCACCGTACATGTCGTAGCCACCCCAGTTGTTCCAGCCCTGCCAGGTAAGCACGCTGTTCTGCACGAGGTAGGCGGAGTGGCTGGACGGGTCCCACACCGTGAGCGGTATGTAGCTCTGCTGGCCCGGGTCGGCCACCAATTTGAACAGGTAGTCACCTTGGACGAACTGCGGCCCGATGTCCACGCTCAGCGACGCCGACCAGTTGTCGCAGGCCACCATGCGCGTGGCCGGCGCCAGCGTGCAAGCGGGCTGGACAACCCCTCGCAGCTCAGGCGAGCGCCACACCAGCCGGCCGCCTTTGCCGCCGTAGTAACCGATCCGGTAAGCGCTGACATGGTAGTGCGGTGCCGCGGTGGTGATGTAAAGCTTGACTTGTTGACCTTCGCTCGCGGCCACCATGTCGGCGAAGCCGTTTATGGAAGGGCCTTTGGTGCCCGAGAGGTGCCAATCGGCCGTGCCCGGCTTGGCGTTTTCGGCGATGACCCACCGAGCCTCGACCCCGTCGGGGCCCATAAATGTCGCCGGGGCACTTTTGGCACGCCCAGGCTTTGGCACCGTGGACGTGGGGTGGCCCGCCTCCGGCTTGGCAGTCGTCGACGAACCGGTCGTGCTGCCTGCCTTTGAGGACACTGGGGCCTTTGAGGTCGCCGGCACCGATGGGGACGCTTGCGCCCCGGCGAGGCCGTGGGCCGCCTTGGTTGCCGCCGTGCCTGGTGTCGAGTTACCCGCGCCCGCGCTGGGCGCGCTCGTGCCACCGCAAGCTGCCAGCAACAAGGCTCCGCAACAGGTCACGACGCCCGCCGACATGGCGAAAGTGCGGCGGCTCACGGGCACCCCAGCTTGCTCGCCGGCTGCCAAGCACCTCCAAAAGCGGTATGGACGTCCTTCACTGCATACCTTTCTGGGCACGTAACTTCCAGCCCTACGACCTTGTCTGCGTCGTCCCTCGAACCCAGGCGGCAGCCCCCTTGAGGGAGTGCCCATAGCGGTGAGGTTGGCCTCGGCCGTGTTGTTGACCAGGCACCGACTTACACCGACTCTACCCGGCGAGCCTCGTGCTCAGCCCGACTGGGAGCCCGGCTCGTCTGAGGCGAAAAGGGAAGCCATGTCGCCGTACCAGCGCTCCCAACGCCGGCGGGCCGCCGCCATAGCCCGCACGTCCGCCGGGTCGGGGACAACCACCGTGGCCTCCGTCGAGCCCAAGGTGCCCCCTGCCTCGCCCGCCCCGAAGGCGAATATCGCCGCACCTCGGGCCGTCGTCTCGGCGATGGAGGGGCACACCAGTGGGCGCCCGAGGGCGGCGCTAAGGCGCTGGCGCCAAAGAGCGCCCTTCTCGATAGCCCCACCGTTCGCGACAACCTCGAACTGCGCGCCCGTGGCCCGCTCCAGGGCCTCCAAGCCACCTGCCAGCTGGAAGCAGACCGCCTCTACTGCAGCAGAGACGATGTGCTCGCCGTGGTGACCGAGGCCGAGGCCCACCACGCTGCCCGAGCCACTGCGCACGTAGCCGCTTGGCGGGCGCGTACCTGCATGCCACGGCATGACCAACACACCGTCGCTGCCGGCTCCGACGCCTATATCGAGCCCGAAGTCCACCTCGTGCGACACGCTCCCAGCAGCGGCGGCGGCACCTCCCGTCGCACCGGTAGGCCCAGGCGCCGTGCCCTCCCACAGCGACAGCGCCCACGAGTAGAGCTGGCCACCGCTGCTGTAAGCCGCACCCTCCACAACGCGCTCACTATCCACCAGGTAGCGCCACAGGTTGGCCGGCAGGTGCCCGGCCTGCGAGGCGGGGCGAACGGCCCGGACCGCAGCCGAGGTACCCACTGTCAAGGCCGCCCGGCCAGGCCTGTCACAGCCCACTCCAAGGTTCGCGGCCGCGCCGTCGCCGATCGCGGGCGCCCACTCGGCTCGAGCGAGTGCGGGCCAGCGCCGGGAGTTGTCGGCCGTCAGCGTCCCCCGCCACCCATGCGGTGCCAGTGGTGCCAGGTCTGCCAGGCCGACCCCTGCCAGCTCTAACGCCTCGGTGTCCCATTGACCCGAGGCGTTTGCCAGTAGCCCGGTCCCCGACGCCATGCCCACCGACATGCTGGGATCGCCAAGCAGGGCGAGCCCGACCAGCTCTGCCAGGCCGAGGAAACGGCCACCTCTGCCAAGAGCGTCGCCTCCCACTTGCTCTGCCAGCCACGGGCACTTGAACGTCCAGTACATGGGCGACATGGCGCACCCGGTTCGCTGGCGCAACGCCTCGGCGCGCTGCACGTCCTCCGCATCAAGGGCCGTGCCAGCATCAACGGCCGGGCCTGCAGCGAAAGCCGGGCCTGACTGGCCCGCCGGCCGCGCACGGGTGTCCGCCCACGAGAGCACCGGCGAGCGTGGGGCACCCGAAGCGTCCACCACGACGATCGAGTGCCACTGGGAGTCCATGCCCACCTTGGTCACCCCGTCCAGGTGCCCTGCCGCCTGCAGGTCATCGAGGCACGCCTCCAGGTCCGCAATGTAACCCGCGCCATCGAAGGTTGCCTGGCCCGGCTCGGCGGTGTCGAGGCGGCGCAACCGGCGAGCGAAAGCCCCGGCCACCGGTTCGACGCGCCCGGCTCCGTCCCACTCGAAGACCATCCCACGCACCGACGACGACCCAAGATCCAACGCCAGCGCTCGTTCGGGCATCGCCGACCAAGCTAGCCGGGCCCCGCCGACGGCTGAAATTCAGACTTCGGCAACCGCCCGTCTGTCTTTTGGACACATTTTGTTCAAGTGCGGGCCCTACCGTCTCCGACCATGCCCGCCACCAATAACGACTCCAATGCAATGATCAGTACGTCGGCACCTCGCGCCGGCCGCCGGCTTAGCGCCGCCATCGCCGGTACGGTCCTGGCTGCCGGCTCGGCCATCGCCGCCGCGGCCGTGCCCGCCAGTGCCACCCCCACGAAGGCCGCCCAAGCCGGAGGGCCGACGCTAGTCGTCTATTCAGCCCAGGGTTATGACTCGGCCGAGACTCAGGCTTTCGAAAAAGCTACTGGTATAAAGGTCAGTCTTGACGACGACAGCACCGGGCCGCTCCTGGCCAAGGTGGAAGCAGAAAAGAACAACCCCAAGTGGGGCCTGCTCTGGGTCGACGGTGCCACCGCGTTCGCTTCCCTCGACC
>DASSZK010000424.1:0-13154 GCA_035702845.1 Acidimicrobiales bacterium | reverse complement strand
AGGTGGACGTGGCGGGTAGCGCCTCGCGGGCCATCTGGACGAGGCTGGCGAAACCCGCTTCGTCGTGTACGGCGAGATCGGCGAGCACCTTGCGGTCCAGCTCGATCTCGGCGGCCTTCAGCCCCGCGATGAAGCGCGAGTAGCTGAGGCCATTGCTGCGGCAGGCCGCGTTGATCCTTTGCACCCAGAGGCTGCGGAACTCGCCCTTGCGCGCCCGGCGGTCGCGGAATGCGTAGCGCATCGAGTGCATGACCTGCTCGTGCGCCGACCGGTAGCTGCGGCTCTTGTTCCCGTAATAACCCTTGGCAGCCTCCAGCACCGACCGGCGGTGCTTCTTGCTGTGTACGGCGCGCTTAACTCTTGCCATCCGACCTCTCCTTTTGACCCGTCGTGAGCCCTAGAGGCCGAGCAGGCGCTTGACCGCCCGCACGTCGCCAGGAGCAACGTCCTCGGGGCCCGCCAGCCGACGAGTACGGCTTGACGACTTCTTCTCCAACAAGTGCGACCGCATCGCCTGGCGCCGGCGAAGCCGGCCCGTCCCGGTCACCTTGAAGCGCTTGGCCGCTCCCCTGTCCGTCTTCTGCTTAGGCATCTGTACCTCTCTCGTCCCGGCTGCGGTACCAGGTGGTCATCTCATCTGGCCAGCTCCCTGCCGGCATGTCGTCCAGGTGACCGGCTCCACGAGCACCGGCCTCCAGTACTACTGGCACCTCGTCGCCCGGCACTTCGGGGCCGAGCGCTTTTGGCGCCGTTATGGGCGGCTTGCTGCACCCTTCGGCTCGCGCGCTAGCGCGTGCAGACCCGTTGGGTACCGAAGGGACAAGGTAGCAGATACGAGCCGCCCGGTGGGCCCGCAGTGGCCTGAGCAGGTCAGCCGGGGCGGCGGGTGAGAACGGCCGAGGCCGATATCTCTGTACGCCCCGGCGGGCTACTCAGCTCCCGGCGGCCGCAAGTTGGTCGGGTTCCCCTTGAGGCGCCGGCCCGGCTGCACCCGGACCACCTTCGGCCACTGGCCCGCCGGTGGTGGGCGCCGAAGCCTCCTTCGCACCGCGCCCGTCGAGGGCCTGCCCGTCACTGGCGTGCTGGTCACTGGCGTGCTGGTCACTGGCGTGCTCGTCCCCGTCATGGTCGTCGGCCATCCCCGGCCTGCGGCCGGTCGGGCGGGCGCGCCGGTCGGGAGCGAGCACCATGGTCATGTTGCGGCCATCGAGCTTGGGGGCGGCCTCAACCTTCGCCACTGCCGAGACTTGCTCAGCCAGGTCTTCCAGGAGTTTCATCCCGAGCTCGGGGTGGCTCACTTCACGCCCGCGGAACATGATGGTGACCTTCACCTTGTGCCCCTCTTCCAGGAACTTGCCCACCTGGCGGGTCTTGGTGGTGAAGTCGCCTGTACCGATCTTTGGCCGGTACTTCATCTCCTTGATGCTGGTGTTGGTGGCTTTCTTCCTGGATTCCTTGGCCCGCTGCGCCGTCTCGTAACGGAAGCGGTTGTAATCCATGATCCTGCACACCGGTGGGTTGGCGTCGGGCGCCACTTCCACGAGGTCCAGGTCGAGCTGGCGCGCCACCGCAAGCGCTTCGGGTAGGGGCTTTACGCCGAGCTGCTTGCCCTCTGCGTCGATAAGCCGCACCTCACGGGCACGGATTCGCTCATTGACGCGGTGGTCGCTCGATTCGGTCACGGCTGGTATGCGTTATCTCCTTGTTCGAGCTCCCGCCTGCTTTTATGCAGGTAGGAGGCAATTGAGTGGGGCACGGCAGCGTCCCGTACCCCTGTGTTGAACCGGCCTGCTGTATGAAACCGGCCTGCTGTATGAAGCTGGGCTGGGGTGTGCAGCGGGGGCTGTTGTAAAGCGAGCGTCCCTTCCTTACATCCCCACCCCGGCGGCGCAACTAAGCCCGCTGCAGGGCCGCAGCGGCCGGGCTTACCAGCGGTGGGCAATGAACCAGGGGTGCCACAGGTGGTCAAGATCGAGGTTGCACCCGCGAACCCCTTCATGACCGGACGAGAGGGCATGCGATGCGTATGGAGCACTGGCGGCCGACGGAGTATGCCCGCGGCGGGGTGCCGAGGTACTTCAGGCCCAGTACTTTGACAGGAGCGGCATCGACCACGCTCGGCCGGCTGTCGCAAAGACGGCCAGAGGGGGTGGTCACAAGGACACGGGCAATCGGGTTGATAGTGACGGCACGGTGCACGAAGTGCACGCGAGTGCGGTCGAGTGCGAGCTGGTCAGCACCCTACTTACCGTCTACGACCATTATTCTTTGCCGGTCTCCTTCACCCGCTCGGCTGGGCCGAACGTAGTTGCCCACCGCGCCCCGCTGTGTAGTCGCTACGGCTAGTAGCCCCTACCTGCGCAGGCACGTTTGATCATAGAGTAGCGCAGTGAGCACGCTTTGGACACCCAGCGGAGAACATCCCGTCCCCCGCCAGCCAACCGGACAGGAGCATCGCGGGAGCACGCCTCCTGGCCCAGGTGGCAGGGCCCCCGCAGGCGCAGGCGCTCGTGGTGGCGGCGCGAGGCCAGACAGGGACAGGCCAGACAGGGACAGGCCAGACAGTGGGCACCAGGACGAGGCGTTTGCCGATGGGGCCTACCCTGACCCCGGGGAAGACGGTACTTACACGGAAGAGGAGCTCCGCCAGGCGGAGCGAGAGATGGACACGGTGCGCCAGCAGCTGCTTCGAGCGCCCGTCGAAGTGGTCATCGCCAACCACGCAATGGGCCTGTGGGAACTGGCAGCCCTCCACCTGTCCCAGGATCCTCCCGACCTGAGGCAGTCCAAGATGGCCATCGATGCGATGGGCGCCGTGCTCGAAGCGCTTGCCGGGCAACTGGGCGACGCCGAAAAGACTCTCGGCGACGGTTTGAGCCAGATCCGCATGGCATTCGTCCAGATCGCCAATTCCGAGCGCGCTAAAGGGCCCGGAGCCGGTTGAGGAACGCTTGAATTAGGTTCGCAATCGTGAGCCAGCGGGCATGGAAAGACGAAGGCACGGGCCCGGGGCCAGTTATGGCCGGAGCAGGTGTGGCAGGAGCAGGCGCGGCGGGCCGCCTACCGGCACCACTGCTTTGCCCTGATTACTCCGGGCCATACCTGGGGGCCGTGGTCCCCGCTCTGCAGATGCCCCCGAGCGAGCGCCCTCGTTGGCTCCCCGCCCCGCTTCGCCAGGCCGAGCAGGTCGTACTGCTCGTCCTCGATGGCCTGGGGTGGCTCCAGCTCCAAGAACGAGCGGCGGTCGCCCCGCTGCTTGCCTCCTTCGAGGGTGGTCCGATCAGCTCGGTGGCCCCGACCACCACGGCGACAGCCTTGTCGTCGCTGGCTTTGGGCATGGCCCCAAACGAGCACGGGATCGTGGGGTACAAGTTTGCGGTGGACGGCCCCAGCGGCAGGGAAGTGCTGAACGTCCTGCGTTGGTCGACGGTCTCCGGGGACGCCCGGTCCTTCCTTCCCCCGGCCGCCCTACAGCCGCACCTCGCTTTCTCAGGGCGTCCGGTACCCATAGTCAGCAGAGCTGACTTCGCGGGGACAGGGTTCAGCACCGCCCACCAGCGGGGCGGGCGCGACGTGGGCTGGGCCGTACCATCCAGCGTGCCGGTGCTGGTGCAGCGGCTGCTCGGCGAGGGTGAACCCTTCGTGTACACCTACTACGACGGGATAGACAAGGTCGCCCATGCCACCGGCTTGGGCGACCTGTACGACGCGGAGCTCGCTTATGTCGACGGGTGCGTTCAAAGGATCGCTGAACGCCTGCCCAGCGGCTGCGTGCTGGCGGTGACCGCAGACCATGGTCAGGTGGAGGTCGGTGGCAAAGCGGAGGTGCTGCGGCCGGACATCGCCGAGCTTTGCGCCATGACCAGCGGTGACGCCCGCTTTAGGTGGCTGCACGCCAAACCAGGGATGCGCTCGCAACTGTTACAGGCAGCTCAGCAGTCCTACGGGGACATCGCATGGGTGGCCGCCCGCGAAGAGGTGGTCGGCGCAGGCCTGTTCGGAGGCGCCCTAACCGACGAAGCCGCCGGGCGGCTCGGTGACGTGGCCCTGCTGCCTTTGGACGATCGGGCATTCCTGGACTCGCGCGACGGCGGCGACGCCCATCTCGTGTGCCGCCACGGAGGCTTGTCCCCCGAGGAGCTGCTGGTGCCATTGGTGGCTGCGCTTTCCTGACGCCGCCCTCGGGCTCCAGGGGCCGGCCGCCAGGTACCATTGACGGAGTGAGGGTTTCTACGCGGGGGGACTATGCGTGCCGGGCGCTGTTGTCCCTGGCGCTGCACGGCGGGGACACTCCCACTTCCGTCAGGGACATCGCCGAGCGTACAGGGCTACCACAGCCCTACCTCGAGCAAATCCTCCTCGCATTGAAGGGGGCCGGCTTGGTCCGGTCCAAGCGAGGGGTTGGTGGTGGTTACGTCCTAGCTCGCTCCCCAGACCGGCTCACTCTCGGCCAGATCGTGGCTGCAGTGGACGGGCCGATCGTCGTCGGCGACTTCGGCGAACCCCACGAGGGTGGGGCCTGCGACCACGAGGGCCAATGCGCCTTACTTGCTGTGTGGGCAGAAGTGGGCAACCATATGCGAGCGCACCTGGATTCGTTCACGCTGGAGGACATGGTCCGGCGTCTCAACGGCGGTAACTTCGTGCCAGTAAGCGAGCCGCTGGCTCCTTCTCTGTCGTAGGGCCGACGGCTGCTAGGGCTAGCCGTTCCCAGCCATGCCGAGGTAGGAAAGCAAGGTCTGTAGGTCGGCGGGAAGCTCCGAGCGGAACGACAAGTCCTCCCCCGACAGCGGATGGCGGAAACCAAGCTCAGCTGCGTGCAAGAACGGGCGGTGCAGGCCGGGAGCCACACGCCTCCCTTCCTTGAGCAAGGTAGGCGGCGAATAGCGGTCGTCGCCCAGTACCGGGTGCCCGATGGCAGCCATGTGCACCCGCACCTGGTGCGTGCGGCCCGTATCCAGCCGGCATTCGACGAGGCTGAGCAGAGCTGGGGAAGCCGTGCGCCTCAGCGCCCGGTAACGCGTCCGAGCGAAGCGGCCGTCCTGCACCACAGCCATCTTGGTCCTGAAATTAGGCGAGCGCCCCACCGGAGCCTCGATCACGCCCTCATGGGCGGCGAGTTCCCCGTGCACCACGGCGAGATAGCGGCGCTTGGCCGTGCGCGCCGCCATTTGTTCCACCAGGTTCTCCCTTGCAGCTGCCGTGCGTGCAACAACCAGCAACCCGGAGGTGCCCTTGTCGAGGCGATGGACTATCCCCGGGCGATCAGGCCCCGGGCCGGCCTCTTGCATGTCAGGAAATTCTGCGACGAGCTGATCGACCAGTGTGCCGCTGCGGTTACCTGCTCCCGGGTGTACGACGAGGCCGGCGGGCTTGTCCACGACCACCACCTGGTCGTCCACGTAGACGACACGGGCCATTGGCACTTCGGGTTGCACAAAAACGCTGACCCGGGCGGTCGGTTTACCACGGTCAACTTCGGCCGGCACAGAACCGCGAGCCACCGCTTGTGGCGCCAAGACCTCCAAGAGCTGGCCGGCTTGCAACCTATGGCTACCACTAAGGACCGCCTTGCCGCCGACAACCACGGCCCCAGATGCCACGAAGCGGGCAGCCTCAGCCCTGCTCACCGAGGTCAGCATCGCGATCCCGCGATCGACACGCTCGCCGTCCAGGGCGCCCGGCACCTCGACGCGTACCAGCGCAGGCGCGCCATCTGTGGCGGCGCTACCGCTCTGCTCATTCATTGTCGCGCCCTTCTTGCACCGGCTCATGCGGCCCCGAGCGAGACCGGCCCGGCCACATGAGCGTACCGACGAGACAGATGGCGCCCACAGTGATGGCGGCATCGGCCACGTTGAACACTGGCCACCAACTGACCAACTGGATGAAGTCGACTACCGCGCCGTGGTGGCCTCTTAGTACGCGGTCGGCCAGGTTGGACAGCGCACCGCCCGTGAGCAGGCCCAGTACGGCCATCATCACCGTTGGCCCCCCGCTGCGCGCAAGGCGCCCCGAGTGCCAAAGCACAACACACACGATGAGAAGCGCCACGGTCTCGACGATTGGCGTAGAGCCGGCACCAAGGGAGAACGCGGCACCGCTGTTGAGCGTGAGCACGAGGTAGACGGGCCCGATTATGTGATGAGGCCCTGCAGCAAGCGCGCTCAGTGCCCACGACTTCGTGGCCTGATCGGCGGCTATGACCGCAAGGGCCACAAAAAACAACACGCCGGCACGCGTCACCGCCAACCGGCGAGCACCCCCGCCGGTCCCGGTAGCGCCGCTCATTGTCGGCGAGCCGTCAGCCCCCCGCTCTTACACGTGACACACAGACGGGCGTGCGGCAAGGCTTCGAGGCGAGCCTCGGGGATCGGCTTCGTGCAGCTCTCGCAGAACCCGTAGGTGCCCGCTTCGATCTTCTCCACTGCGAAGTCGATCTCTTCGATCGCTGCCTGCGCTTGGGCAGACAGGTGGAGGTCGAGCTCGCGGTCGACGTTGGCCGTGCCGCCCTCGCCACCTTCCTCGTCGAACTGCACGTCACCCGGTTCGTGCTCGAGGGCCAGGGCAGCGGCCTCGGCACGCAGCTCCTCGGCTTGGCGCATGTAGTTGTTCCGCTCCGCAGCCAAGAGCTCGCGCTGGTGCTGCAGGAACAGGGCACGCTCCGGGCCGGCGATGACAGGGACCGGCGCGCCAGCACCGGCGCTCGGTTCCGCCTTCGCCTTGGGCTTGGCCCTCTTGGCCTCAGCAGGTGCCTTGTGCTCAGCAGGTGCCTTGTGCTCAGCAGGTGCCTTGGGTTGCAATGCCGGCGACAGGCCGGTCGCTGCGTCGCTCCCCGCCACTTCGGGCGGGGTTTTAGTGTCGGCGGCCGCGCCCTCGATTACTCCGGTACCGACGGCGTCTCTGCTTGCGACCGCGTCAGCCTTTACTTCAGTATCTTGCTTTACTTCGGTGTCTGGCTTTACTTCGGTGTCTGGCTTTACTTCGGTGTCTTGCTTTACTTCGGTGTCTTGCGACGCCGGGCCCGAAACCTCAGCCGGCCGCGCTTTGGGCGGATTTGGAGCTTTGGCAGCACTCTTTCGAGGCTCAGAGGATTTGGGCTCGCCGGCCGACTTCGTGTGGGCCTTCGCTGCACTCGCGTCTGCCTTGGTCGATGCGGCCTTCTTGTTGGCAGCCCTGTCAGAGACGGGAGGCTCTGTGGGAGCCCCATCAGAGACGGGCGCGTCGCTTGGAAGTGCGGCGCTCGCAGCGCTACTGGCCTGGTGATCGTCGCCAGGGGGCGCCGGAGCCGCGGACGCCTTGGCCGCAGAGGCCGCCTTGCCTCCTGCACGAGGACGGCTCACAGCATCCTCAGCCTGGCTGGGCGCCGTGCCGTTGACAACAGCGTCCACGTCGTCATGTTGCTTGGCTCTAGGCATCGCAGCACCTTACCCTTCGCGGAGCGGGGTAGCCTACCACGCCCCTCAGGGTTGAGGCGCCTCTCAGCTACGCCGGCGGAACCTACCCATACCGCGCTCGTCGCCCAGCTCTTGCTCGGAAAAGAAGCTGTCGAGCGCCCGCTCGTCGAAGGCCAGGGTCTCGTCGTCCTCGGGAGAGTGCCCCGAGCCGGGCTTGGCGTTCGAGGGCGCACCCTGGTCGCCTGGCCTGTGGTCCCCGGGCCTCTCATCGACAGGCCGCGAGTCTCCAGGTCCGCGCTCTCCAGGTCCGCGCTCTCCCGGGCGGTAGTCGCTCGGTCGCTGGCCACCGGGGGACGGATAGTAGGTCCGGGGTGCGGCCGCAGGGCCTACCTCTGTAGCCGGGCTGTGCCCTTCTGCACCTGTGCCCCGCCCCAGGTTGGCAAGGTAGCTCGGGTCCCACTCGCCGTCCGAAAGCCGACCCTGCGAAGCCCGGTACTGGCCATCGGCCATGGATCCCGACTGGCCTGGCAGCGCGGGCTGGGCATGGCGGCCGGGGTTGTCCGCGATGTCGACCACCTCGCCCGTATCGTCGCCTGACGCTCCCTGCGACGCGCCACCACTGCTGGAACGCTGCGACAGAGCCCCCTCAGGCCCTCCTGGTCGGGCGTTGGCGCTGGGTTCGCCAGCCGGTCCGTCACCTGCGTCCCGCTCGCCATGCGGTGTCTCGCCGTTGCCGGCCACCCGGTCCCCAGGCACCCGGTCCCCAGGCACTTGGTTGCCGCCGGCCGCCTGCTCTGAGCCCGCAGGGATATCGGCCTTGGGGATATCGGCCTTGGGGACGTCGGGCGGTTCGCTCATCATGCCGGCATTGGCGACTGCTTCTTCTGCGCCCCGCAACACCCGTAAGAGATGCCCTTTTTCCAGCTCCACCCAGCTCTGGAGAGCTTCGACCTCCTGCTGGCGCTTGGCAACGGCCCGCTCCAGCTCCGCCATACGGTCGCGACCTTCGGTGATCGCACCTTCATAGGTCCGGCGTCCTCGCTCTTCCGCGTCGGCAACGATCAGTGCCGCCTGGCGCTTGGCCTCGGCCAGCGCCCGGTCCGCCTCGTCGCGGGCTTCACGTACAGCCTGATCGGCTGTCTTTTGCGCCATCAGCAGCATCCGCTTCAACGCCTCGTCTGTAGCAGTGGCATCGTTGGCAGCTTGCTCGGCGCGCTGCGCGCGGTCCGTCAATTGGCGCAACCGCTCCTGGAGAGCCTCTGCGGCCAGCGCCGCTTGCTCTAGGAATTCGTCGACGTCCTCTGGGTGGTAACCGCCACGCATCTTTTCGCGGAACACCACGTCACGGAAGACCTTAGGGGTCAGCTCCATGCGGGCAATCGTACACCGGCACCTATGCAGTGAAGGTGATCCCTTGGCCTTCCAGCCAGCCCCTGTCCTGGGTCAAAAGCTGGCGGCGGGCCACAGCCGCCGCCTCACAACACGACGAGCGCGAGGACGTAGACCGTCACCAAGTACACGCCAATGAAGGCGATGAAGTAAGAAATGTCGATCGTGCCCAAGGCCGGTACGACCTTGCGGAGCGGCGCCAGTAGCGGCTCGGTCACCACGAAGGACCAGTGGAAAATCTTCGCCGAGGTAGTACCAGGGCTCAGCGGGAAAAAACTCAGCACTGCTCGCAGCGCCATCACGACGAGGTAGAGCATCCCCAGGGTGTAAAGAGGCCGCAAAAGCCAGAACATCCGGGCCTATCTCCGCTTCAGGACAGCACAGCCGACGGCCGACGCCGGTACTACCAAGTCGCCGGCGCAGGTTCTCACGACCGGTAAAACCCGCGCTCCTGCAGACGCCTCTTCTCCTCGGCTGACAGCTCCACATTGCTCGGGGTCATCAAGAAGACCCTGTCGGCCACCTTGTCCATGGTCCCGCCCAGCGCGTAAGCGACGCCGCTACAAAAGTCGATCATCCTGTGGGCCAGCTCCCGGTAGGCGCCTGCCAGGTTGACAATGACGGGCTGGCCGCTTCGAAAACGGTCCGCGATGTCCTGAGCGTCCGCAAACTCGGAAGGTATGGCTACGTGCACCTTGGGGGGCGCCAGCGTCGCCGTCGCTGTAGCGGCCATGGCGGTCGCCCCATTGGAGTGGACTGGATTGGGCAGCGGGCGCAGCTGAGCGGAAGCAGCTCGCAGGTTGATGGCGGTGCCGTCCTGACCCTCGCGCGGCAAGGTTCGCACAGCGGGTGAAGTGGCCGCCTGAGGTGCCATCTCCATCGGCTCAAGCGCCCTGTCGACGCTACGGCGCGGCGGTGGCGCCGCAGGTGCGGGGCTGTCGTCGTAAGCCTCGTACTCGTCGTACTCCTCGGCATCGGCCAAGCCGAGCCACATCAAAACTTTTTTGCTCGTCCCCGGCATAGCTCCTCCTTGTTGTCAGCCTAGCGTGGCCGCACCCTGCCAAGGTGCACCCGCGTCAGTCCCGTCGACCGGCGCCCGCGCAGGGCGTTCGCCGAAAAGTGCCCGGCCCAATCTCACAATTGTCGCGCCTTGAGCGACGGCCAGCTCGTAATCCGCGCTCATCCCCATGGACAGCTCTACCAGCCCGAGGCGCCAAGCCAAGGCAGCCACGCGACCAAAGGACGCGCCTAATTCCTGCCTCGTGGCATGACGCGCACCCACTGCCATGAGCCCCCGGACCTCAAGGCCGGCGTCGCGCGCACGCTCGACCAGACCTGGGACATCGGCCTCGAGAGCCCCGCGCCGTGAACGCCCCGCCTCAAGGTTCACCTGCACGAGCACAGAGGCGCCCGGGGCGCGCTGCGAGAGCACGCCAACCTGGTGCGCCGAGTCGACCGAGTGCCAGAGGCACACGTGCGGTGCCAACCTCTTCACCTTGTTGGCCTGGATGGCACCCAGGAAGTGCCATCGGGAACCGCGCGGTGCCGCGGGCAGCTTGTCCAATAGCTCCTTCGCATAGTTCTCACCGAATTCCATCAGGCCTGCGCTGTGTGCCGCCGCAATCACGTCAGGACCGAAGCCTTTGGTCACTGCGAGGATGCGCACGGTCGCCGGGTCGGCACCCACCGCGCGTATGCGGTCTCGGATAGCCGCCAGACGCTCGGGGACCGAGCTTGTATCCCCGTTGCCCCGAGCGGCTAGCCCGTGCAAGGAGGCACACCACCTGTTGCCTGGCCCCCGTCCCGGTCGCACCATACGACCGTTGCTTGTCGGCCGATGTCACGGCGGGCTCGCCAGGACCAATGAGCCAGAGAGCAATGCGTGCACGTCGCCGAGACGGCCACCGTCGGGGCCCCGCACCTCTCGAGCACCGAACGAACGCCTGAGACGAGGTCCAGAGCGGGCGCACCCTGGCTCGTCCGAGCAACAACGGCACCGCCGACGCTCTCGCTCACAAGGTCGAGGTCAGATTGCGAGAACTCATAACAAGCGGCATGGATGCATGGGCCTATGGCCGCTTCGATCTCCGTGGCGCCCAGGCGCCGCATTTCGCGCACGGTAGCCTGCAGGACGCCGGCGACCAAGCCTTTCCACCCGACGTGGGCCACCCCGGCAACGCCCTGCGGGCTACCGAGCCCCACTGGAGCACAATCCGCGGTTCGAACCAACAAACGCGCCGATGCATCGTCAGTAACAGCAGCGTCGGCCGTCGCCCCGGCCGCGTCGCCTGGGCTGCGCACGGTCGCAACATCTGCCCCATGCACCTGCTGCAGCCAGGTAACCCTCCGTGAGCGGGGGCCAAACTTGTCCTCAAGCGCCTTTGGCGGCAGGCCACTGAAATCGCCGGCCTGTACCCCACCGCAGAACATGCGGGCCCGCCCGGCGAGCCTTATTTCCCAAGCGCCGGGCGCGATCGCGTCGCTTTCCAGGTACGGGCCTTCCAGGTACGGGCCTTCCAGGTACGGGCGAGCCAGATAACGGCTGGCTAGATGTTGGCTGGCCGGAAAGTCGCTGGCCGAGCCGCTACTTGAGGAAAGGGGGGACGTCGAAATCGTCCTCGTCGCCGAAGCTCAGACCGGCAGAAGCCATCTCGTTTTCCTCGAGCAAACCTGTGCTGCGCCGAGGCCTGGCCTCCACGGCGGGTGCATGCCCGTTGCTGTCCGTTGGCGAGCCATCAAAGCGGTCAAACCCGGCGGCTATTACGGTCACACGGACCTCGTCGCCCATCCCCTCGTCTATCACCTGGCCAAAGATGATGTTCGCGTCCGGGTGAGCGGCCGAGTGGATGATCTCGGCGGCCTCGTTGACCTCGAACAGGCCGAGGTCGGGCCCGCCGGCGATGTTGAGCAGGATGCCCCGGGCACCCTCGATCGAGGCCTCGAGGAGCGGGGAGGTGACCGCCAGCTTGGCTGCGGCCGTGGCCCGCCCCTCTCCCGTGGCCGAACCGATACCCATGATCGCGGTACCGGCATTGCTCATGATCATCTTGACGTCTGCGAAATCCGTGTTGATCAGACCTGGTGTCGTTATTAGCTCGGTGATGCCCTGGACGCCATGGAGCAGGACCTCGTCTGCCATCTTGAACGCGCCCACCATGGTGGTCTTGTTGGAGGACACTGCGAGCAACCTGTCGTTGGGGATCACGATCAGCGTGTCCACCTCTCCTTCAGGCGCTGGATGCCCTGCTCGGCTTGGACACCCCGGCGCCGCCCCTCGAAGGCGAACGGGCGGGTGACCACTCCGATGGTGAGCGCTCCGACCGCCTTTGCCACCTCTGCCACTACCGGGGCACCGCCCGTCCCCGTCCCGCCACCCTTGCCGGCGGTGATGAAGACCATGTCGGCGCCTTTCAACACCTCTTCGATCTCGTCCCGGTGCTCCTCGGCAGCCAGCCGGCCCACTTCAGGGTCGCTGCCTGCACCAAGCCCGCGTGTCAGCTGCCGGCCGATGTCCAATTTGACGTCGGCGTCGCTCATGAGCAGCGCCTGTGCATCGGTATTGATGGCTATGAACTCGACGCCCTTCAAGCCGGCATCGATCATCCGGTTCACGGCGTTGACCCCGCCGCCGCCAATGCCTACGACCTTGATGACGGCTATGTAGTTCTGCGCCGAACCAGCCATTGCACCTTCCTCGCGCTTACGGTCGCCCGTGGTTGGGCCCTGCTCGAAACGGCGTAGACGTCCAGTGATGCCGGCGAGCAGACCGACCGCCGCTCATCCGGCGGTACTTCCACTGAGCCGACGGTCCTTGCGCCCTACCTGATATACCCGCTACTCTTCACCTCAACTTGAGGTTGAAACTTTAGAGTTAGCCGACCTCCAGGAGCCGTCGAGCCAATTTAGCCCTGCCGTCACTTGGTCTTCAAGTGGCGTGCTCAGCCATTGACGCCGTTCTGTCCAGCGAGTGCCGGCCCTTGCAAGGTCGGCCGGGCCGGTACGGTGAGGTTTACCAGGGAATACCCCGAAAGCTGAGCGCGCTGCTCAAGCTCTGCCAGGACGGCGAGCTTCACCCCGATGTCGCTGTCGTCGCCAAACAACACCGTCGCACCGCTCCCCTTAATGGAGCCGACCAGACCCTTGGGCGCCGAGTAACGAAGGGTGAGCCCACGCTGTGCAACCGGTTGCGGCACCGATGCCGCCGCCTGCTCCAGGGCCTGCAGGGCCTGCTCCGTAGTCCCTCGGCTGGCGGAAAGGTACCCACCCGGTGGTGCGCCTGCCGGTCCACCAAGGACAGCCAAAGCCGGGAACCCTCGCGCCTGGAGCTCGGCGCCCAAACCGCCCGGGCCCGGTGCGGGTAGCACTTGG
>DASSZK010000323.1:0-2283 GCA_035702845.1 Acidimicrobiales bacterium | reverse complement strand
GGCGGCAAGCAGGGCCACGTGAACCAGAACTGCCAGTACAACCTGATGGTCCTACTGACCAGGCAGGCGCCGACCGGTCTCGGCAATGCCGGCGCATGGTTCGGCTTCGCCGCGCTGGCCACCGTGATCGTCGCCCTCCTTGTAGCCAACCGCCTTGGGCACCGCATAGCCCGGCCCCTACAGCTGACCCAAGCAGTCACTCACCGCATCGCGTCGGGGGACCTCGACGCCCGCGCTCAGGTCACGGGGAAAGAAGGGCCCGAGCTCGTGTCCCTGGCCGAGTCCGTCAACCAGATGGCAGCCAGCTTGTCGCGCGCCCAGCGGGCCCAGCGCCAGTTCCTCATGTCCGTTTCCCACGACCTGCGCACTCCCTTGACGTCAGTTAGGGGTTACGCAGAAGCGTTGTTCGACGGGACGACCCAAGACGTGCACCGCGCCTCAGAGGTCATCCTGAGCGAAGCTCGCCGCTTGGAACGGCTGGTGGGCGATCTGCTCGAACTGGCCAAGTTGGAAGCTGGCGGTTTCAGCTTGGACTGTGGGCCGGTCGACCTCTCACTGGTGGCGATGGAGGCGGCCATGGCCTTCGAGCCCGAAGCCGAGCGGCTCGGCCTGCACATCGAACTGGTAGTGGCACCCGGCGCTCGAGCGGGCCACCGGGCCGAGCCCGATGGTGCACCCACACGGGGCCGGGAAGAGGCGGTCATGTGCTACGCCGACGCCGACCGGCTGGCTCAGGTAGTTGCCAACCTCGTTGAGAACGCCTTGAAATATGCCTCAAGCCGCGTGAAGGTAAGCGCCCAATCGCTCGGGGGGCGCCCCGCTCTTTGTGTGGAGGACGACGGCCCGGGCATCCCCGCAGAGGACCTCCAGCGAGTTTTTACCCGGCTTTACCAGTCGTCCGCGGCCGCTTCTCGCAAGGTGGGGTCCGGGCTCGGACTGGCCATAGTCGACGAGCTCGTCCACGCCATGGGCGGGCGCGCATGGGCCGAGTCGCCCGTGACCCCCGGCCCGGGAGGAGCACGGATGTGGGTGGCGTTGGCCCGTTACGACGCGCCTACTGGTAACGCACCTGGACGCCAGGCGCACAGAGGATTGTCAGACGTTGGCCGGCAGTTCCGTACCGGGCCCTCGCCGGCGTAGCACAGGCACCGGGCTGGCCTTGGCCTGCATCGCCTGGGCGTCAAGCGTCTCCCCGTCAGGTCCTTCGACGACAAAGCCCGCATCGAAGAGCATCTGCAGGTCGGACGAGCCGGGAGCGCCCTCGGAGGTGAGGTAGTCCCCGAGGAACATCGAATTGGCGATGTGCAGCCCCAGCGGCTGCAGGCTGCGCAGGTGGATTTCCCGGCCTCCCGCCATACGCACTTCGGCATCGGGCAGGACGAAACGGAACAGCGCCAGAGCCCGCAGGCAGCGCTCGGGAGTTAGCTCGTCCCGCCCTTCCATGGGCGTGCCGGGGAAGGGCATGAGGAAGTTGACCGGGACCGAGCGAGACCCGAGGTCGCGCAGCGCCATGGCCACATCGACCAAGTCCTCGTCGTGCTCACCCATACCGATGATCACGCCGGAGCAGGGCGATAAGCCGGCCTGGGTCGCCCGCTTTAGCGTCTGGGCGCGGTCCTCGAAGGTGTGAGTGGTGCAGATCTCGCCGTAACGCTCGGGGGCCGTGTTCAGGTTGTGGTTGTAAATATCTGCACCGGCCTCTGCCAGGCGCTCTCCCTGCCCTTCCCCGAGCAGGCCAAGGCAGACGCATATCTCGACACCCGGCAGCTCGTCACGGATGGCGCCCACCGTGCCGGCGACGCGGTCTATGTCCTTGTCCGAGGGCCCACGCCCGCTGGCGACCAGGCATACTCTCCTCGCTCCCCGGGAGGCGGCTGCCCTAGCCTCGGCAAGGGCGCGCTCTTGGTCCAGCCAGTTGTAGGTGAGGGCACCCGTCTTCTTGCCCTGGCGCTGCGAGCAGTAGGAACAGTCCTCAGCGCAAAGACCGCTCTTCATGTTCACGAGGTAGTTGAGCTTGACCCGCCGGCCAAAGAAGTGGCGCCGGACCTGCCCGGCCGCAGCTACTAAGTCGAGCAGCTCGGCGTAGCCGCTTTCAGCGCTGTCGCCGGCCCCGGCGAAGCTCTGCCCGGCCGAAGGCACCTCGCGCAGCACAGCGAGGGCATGGGCACGCGAAGGCCGTTCTCCCTGCAGGGACGTCCGGGTCAGGTGTTGGAGCCATGCCGGCCAACCGGCGGTAGGAGTGTGCACGCTGAACGAGCGTAGTTGGGCGCAGAGATTGTTTTG
>DASSZK010000087.1:0-5452 GCA_035702845.1 Acidimicrobiales bacterium | reverse complement strand
CGTGCTGTCACCCGGCTCAGGGTTGACCATGATGGCACCTGCGAGGTTAGTGCCGGCGTCCGCGGCGCTAAGGGCGACTTTGGCCAACAACTCTTCCCCGGCAAAACCCGAGCTCACACAGATGAGGCTCGGGCCCCCGGCCGAGAGATGGCCCCCGTGCGAGTTGGCAGCGGTAGTACCTACGGGCACCAGGCCCACTATCAACCTCCGGTTGGCGACTTGCTCCAAATTGGCCAGCCGCGAAGGCACTGTCACGCTGCCATTGACTTCGACCAAGCCCGTAGTGGTGCAAGCTGCCCTCAAAAGAGCCAGGCAGGGGACTTCGGCAGCCTCCAGGGCCACCTGGCCGCCAAGGCCCGCGCAAGCTTTCACCAACTGCACAGACGCCGCTATGGCTGCCTGGTCACCATCGCACGTGAAGATCGTGAAGCGGCCGAAGCGGTCGGCGTCGGATATCCCCAACCGGCCCAGCACTTTGCGGGCGTTCCACGTCTCCACGGTGCTGGGTTCGTACTTTTCCACCAATGTGCGCCAGTCCTTTGCGGACCGGCACGGCCCAGCGCTGGAAGAGGCGACCACAGGGGCGCCTATAGCCACCGCTAGTTCGTCACGCGAGCGGATGCGCCGGTCAGAACGAGCCCAGAGCACGACGACAAGGAGCCCGCCAAGCAGGCCGGCGACGGCCCCGGCGAGCGGGAACAGCACCTGGGAGCCAATAGAACCCGGTACCGTCAGCGCAGCCTGCAAAACCCGCGTCGACCCAGCCAACTCGCTCGACGAGAGCTGGGCGGCGACGATCTGCGAGCTCACGTTGTTGAGGTCCAGCGAGACGGCCTGCTGGGAACTGCCTAGGTTGGCAAGTAGCGCTGCGTCTCGTTCGCCGGCGTACGTGCTCGCCTTTTCGTGGCCCAGGCGCCTGGTTACTGCGTCTATTTGCCGTTGCAACGACTCGACCTGGTGGGTGAGCTGGGCGGCCTCTTTTTTGAGCCCCGCTACGGCACCGGTGCTCGCCGCCGTCGCGGTACGGTCCGTGTACGCCACGTAGTCGTTGGCGGCCGCATTGGCCAGCGCCAGCGCATCGCGGGCTGTGGTCCCGCTGGCCTCGACTTGTAAAACCGTGTCGCTCAATGCGCTCACGTCCACACGCTTACGGGCGGCGGTATAGCTGAGCGGAGGCGACACCGAGGCGCCGGCCGCAGAGAGCACCGGAAGGCTCCGGGCGATGACGATCTGGGTCGCGTTGGCCTGCGCCGGGGTTGCCCCGCTGCCGGCCGTGGCGCTCGCCGGGACGATGACCAGGGCGCTCGCTTTTTGCATCGGCGGCATGAGCACGGTGTACGCGGTGCCCCCGAAGAGGCCCAACAGCACTAGGGCCACCACGGCGAGCCTCCTGCGCCTGAGCGCCCGCAAGAACGCCCTCAGATCCATCGGCTGTTCGATCACTGCCGCGCTCGCAGTGTTCGCGTCCCAAGTAAAGGTCTCACATCGTTACAAGAGGCACAGGACTATGGACCGATACACCGCAAATCTCGAGATCTCTGCCTGCGCAACCGGCTACGGCCGCTGCGCACACCGGGACCGTATCACTGGCGCTGTCGCGGCCTCCTCTCCAACGAAGAAGGCACGCCTAAGGGCCTTTGGTTATCCGAACGCAGGGCCTCCTCGAGAGGCAGGAGGGACCGCGAAGGTGCGTACAACGCCTTCCACGCTCGGCAGTGCACTCGATGGCACACCCGGGCAGGTACAACCGCAGCTCAAAATACCAAGGCCGGGCACAGCGGCCTCGCCCTCACCGAGCGCGCCCCCAGCGAGCGCCAGCCCAGCCAGTGCCAACCCAGCCAGTGCCAACCCAGCCAGTGCCAGCCCAGCCAGTGCCAGCCCAGGGCATACGGCGAGCCCGGGCGCCGTCGCCCTACACCTAACAGGGCCCGACGGCCCCAACCACCCCTCTGCATCTAATACGTCTGCAGGCAATACGTCTGTAGGCAATACGTCTGTAGGCAATACGGTGTCCATGGCGCCACCCCGGTCCGCCGCCCTGCGCCGGCGCTTGCTGGCCAGCGACCTCGCCGCTCTGTTGATCGCCTGGGGCCCCGAGGCTCTCTTCGCCGCTCCCGCCAGGCCGGGCGCCAGGCTGCTTTGCGTACTGGTCGCCATCTTCTCGCAGATGGGGGCCATGGGCCGTTCCGGCCTGTACCGTTCCCGGGTCTGCTCGATGCGCACGCTCGAGGCTCTGCGAGTGGTGGCAACCGCAGTTGTTGGCGCTGCTGCGTTCGACATCAGCGAGTGGCTCACGGGGGGCCACGACGTAGTGAGGGCCCTGTCGAGTGGTGCCGGCGCTTGCGCTCTGGTCCTGGTGGGGCGTTGGCGCTTTGGCCGTTGGCTCAAATTGGAGCGCGCCGATGGCAGGTTCCTGCGTACTGTCGTGATCGTCGGCGACAACGAGGATGCCGCCGCCGTGTGGGACTTGCTCAGTTCGGAGCCCGAGCTCGGCTACAAGGTCGGGGGTGTGATCGGCGACGATCCCGAGTCTGTGTGGCGCTCGGCGCTATCGGTCGCAAAGCTCTCAGAAGAGCCGGCGCCGGGGACGGTCCCCGCACCGGTGCCCGTTGCCCACAGCCTCGACGACCTGGGCGAGCTCGCTGCCGCCGTTGGGGCCAGCGGGGTGATCGTGGTGAACAGCGCGGTTGGTGGGGAGACCAGCGTCGCCGCCGTGAACCGCGCACTGGCTCTGGGGCTGCACGCCCAGGTCTGGCCTGGGCTTGCGGGTTTGGCGGCGCGCCGCATGAAAGTGGTGCCAGTCCTCGGCGCACCCACCATCTATGTCGAGCCGCAGGACCGCGCCGGCTGGGAGGTGGCGGCCAAGCGGGCCATGGACATCGTGGTCACTTTGGCGCTGGCCCCTGTCGCATTAGTGCTTCTTGGCCTATGCGCTGTTCTCATAAAGGCTGAAGACCGCGGGCCGGTTATCCACCGCCACAAGGTCGTCGGCCGCCACGGCGTGCCCCTGACGGTGTACAAACTGCGCACGATGGTGCCCAACGCCTCGACCATGCTCAACCAGGTGGCAGCGCTGAACGAGCGCCGCGGCGGCCCTCTTTTTAAGGCGTCCTACGACCCGAGGGTCACGAGGGTGGGCCGCCTGCTGCGAGCGTCGAGCATCGACGAGCTGCCCCAGCTGTGGAACGTGCTCATGGGCACCATGAGCCTGGTGGGCCCACGTTTCGCCCTACCTGCAGAAGTCGCGCATTTTGACCCCGAGCTGCGCCGGCGCCACCAAATGCGCCCGGGGATGACTGGTCTTTGGCAGAGCGAGGCACGCGACAACCCCTCGTTCTCGGCCTACCGGCGCCTCGACTTGTTCTACGTCGACAACTGGTCCCTGCTCCTGGACGTGGCCATCTTGATGAACACGGCCTACCAGATCTGGGCCAAAGTCGTGCGCGGCGCTCTGTCCCGGCGGCGCAACCGCGCTACCACATATGGCGCGCCCGCAGCAGCAACAGGACAGTGACCAGTACCGAGTGGGCCCCCGGCAACGAGGTGGGACAATTGAGCACAGCAACCAGCCACATGAGCCCGGGCGCAGATGGTGCGGCCCATGCGCCTTTGCGCGCGTTCAGCCAGACGGGGACCGACGAGAGCCGCGGACGTGTCCTGATAATCGTCCAGAACCTTCCCGTCCCCTTTGACCGGAGAGTGTGGCTCGAGAGCCGGACACTGCGCAGTGCCGGCTACGAGGTGTCCGTGGTGTGCCCAAAGGGGCCTGGTGACCCCGGTTACGCCGTGCTCGAAGGCGTGGAAATCTACAAGTACCGCCCTTACGCACCAGGGGGCAGCAAATTCTCGTACATCGCTGAGTACGTGTACTCATTTGCCGCCACCCTGTGGCTCACCATCAAGGCGTCGCGGCGAGGGCGCTTTGCCGCCATCCAGAGTTGCAACCCGCCCGACATATTTTGGCCTATCGGGTTGCTTTTCCGCCTCGTGCACGGGTCCCGGTTCGTGTTCGACCACCACGACCTTTGCCCCGAGACCTACGAGTCGCGCTTCCCTGGTGGCCCGAGCGTGGTCTTGAGGGCCCTGAGGCTCATGGAAAAGCTGACCATGAAGTCTGCCGACCACGTCATCTCGACCAACGACTCCTACCGAGGCCTGGTCATGGACCGTGACGGGGTGCCAGCTGAGCGGTCGACAGTGGTCCGTACCGGTCCTGACCCCGAACGCCTAAAGGCGCGCCAGAGCGTGCCCGAGCTGCGTCGCGGGCGGCGCTACCTCGTCGCCTACATCGGCGTGATGGGGCCTCAAGACGGGGTGGACATAGTGCTTCGCGTCGCCGACTTCCTCGTGCACAAGATGCAGCGCTACGACATCTCTTTCACCCTTATCGGCTCGGGCGACTGCTTCGACGAGCTGGTGGCCTTGCGCGACGAACTGCACCTCCAGGAGTACGTGCACTTCACCGGGCGCGCTCCCGACGCTCAGGTGGCCGAGGTGCTTTCGACCGCAGATGTAGGGATCTCGCCTGACCCGAAAAACCCTCTTAACGACTTGTCGACCATGAACAAGACCATGGAGTACATGGCCTTCGGCTTGCCGGTGGTCGCTTTCGACTTGCGCGAGACGCGGGTGAGCGCCGCAGACGCCGCCATCTATGCCACCCCGAACGAGGTGGACGACATGGCCAGGCTCCTGAGCGACCTGCTTGACGACCCCGAGCGTCGCCGGGTGATGGGCGCCGCAGGGCGCGCCCGGATAGAGCGTGAGCTGGCGTGGCCGCACCAGGCGCTTCACTACCTCGACGTCTACGACCGGGTGGTCGGGGCTGCTCCCAAGCGTGCTCAGCAGCGGGCCGCAGCCGCCTCCTAGGCAGGCCTCTTTTGGTGCAACTTCCCAACGCTGCGCGCCTGTCCAAGCTGGAGTGGTACTTGCGGCGCCTGCAAGCGATGTCCGGGCGCGAGATCCTCTGGCGCAGCCAGGACCAGGCGTGGAAACTGGCGTGGCGCTCACGTCAAGTCAAGCCCGGTGCCCGAGTGCCCGGGCGCTCCCTGCTGGCCGGCGGGCAGTACCCGACTTTCGGCGCTGTGCTTGCCTCAGGTGCTTTGGCGGCGGTGCCGGCGCCGGCGGCAGAGCTGGCTCTGGATGCCGCGGAGCAGGTCATGTCCGGTCACTGGCGCGCTCTAGGGGTGGACCGCGACGACCTGGTGGCCCCCGACTGGTTCTACGACCCTCTCACCGGACGTCACGCGCCCAGCGACAAGTACTGCTTCGACATAAATTCCCGGGACGAAGCGGTTACGGGCAACGCCAAGTACGTCTGGGAACTGTCCCGGATGCACCATGTGACTGTCCTTGTGTGCGCCTTCGCCCTGAGCGGGCAGGAGCGTTTCGCGACGCGGGCCGCTGAGCACCTGAGATCTTGGTGGGAACAGAACCCGTACTTGTCAGGTCC
>DASSZK010000332.1:0-19359 GCA_035702845.1 Acidimicrobiales bacterium | reverse complement strand
ACCCCCGGTTGCAGCGATCCCGAAGCGCTCGGCCGCTGGGTCGACGAGACGGTCCGTATTGGTGTCAACCTCCACGGGGCCCAACTCGGTGCAAGTTCGGATGCCACGACGGTGAGACGCCGCAACGGCCAATTGATGGTCACTGACGGCCCCTTCGCCGAGACCAAGGAGCAGATCGCCGGCTACGACGTGCTCGAATGCAAAGACATGGACGAGGCCCTGCACTGGGCCTCCCAGCACCCCACCACCCTCAGCGGCAGCATCGAGGTCAGGGCATTGATGGGCGACCAAGCGGCCGCACCTCTGCCCCCCCAGGGCCGGGAGCGGGCCAGGTACATGATGTTGGTCTGCCTGGGCGAGGATTTCGAGATGCCGGAATTAGACGCCACTCGAATGCCCGAACAGTTGGGCACGTGGCTCGCCACCACGGGTGCCGGCAGGCAGCGCCTGTTCGGCGACCAGTTGGCGGGGCCCGACCAGGCCCGCACCGTGCGTAAGCGCCAGGGCGAGGTCCTGGTGACCGATGGCCCCTTCGCCGAGACCAAGGAAGTGATCGCCGGCTTCGACATCCTTGAGTGCTCAGACCTCGACGAGGCCATAGAGGTGGCGGCGGCGCACCCGATGGCAGCAGTGCGCTCAGGAGGCGTTCTCCGAGGCCGCTAAACGTTGGGCGGCGGGGCCGCTCCCGGCGAACCCCGGCGCATGGCTCATGACCGTGGCCCGCAACCGGGCCATCGACCGCCTGCGCGCCCGGGCGCGGCATCGGGAAAAACTGCCGGCGCTCGCCGCCGCCGCCGCCACGGGCCTGACCACTGCCGAAATCGCCCGTGCCTTCCTGGTCCCCGAGCCGACGATGGCCAAACGGCTGGTGCGTGCCAAAGACAAGATCCACAACGCTCGCATCCCGTTCCGGGTACCACCCCGCCATCTACTGCCAGAGCGGCTGCCCGGTGTCCTCGCCGTGATCTACCTGCTTTTCAATGAAGGTTATTCCGCTACCGCGGGTGACGACCTTGTCCGGCACCAACTCTGTGACGAAGACATCCGTTTGGGCCGGGCCCTCGCCTCGCTCGCGCCACAGGAGCCCGAAGTGCTCGGGCTACTGGCGCTGATGCTCCTCCAGCGCTCACGCCAGCGCGCCCGCACTGACAGCGCCGGCGACATCGTGACACTGGAGGACCAAGACCGGTCCCTGTGGATCCGCTCCGATATAGATGAGGCGCTTGCTTACCTGGCAACAATTGCCACCCCCGGCGGCGGCGGCCCCTACCAACTGCAAGCGGAGATTGCTGCGTGCCACGCCCGCCCCAACCACGCAAGTGAAACAGACTGGGCCAAGATCGCCCGTATTTACGAGCGCTTGCTGAGCTTCAATGATACGGCTGTCGTCAGGCTGAACCGGGCCGTCGCCGTTGCCATGAGCCAAGGACCTGAAGCAGGACTGACCCTGGTGGACGAGCTCGCCATTAGCGGCCAACTCGCCGGCTACCACCTCTTACCCGCCGTACAGGCCGACTTGCTTCGCCGGCTCGGGCGTTACGGCGAAGCTGCGGAGTACTATCGCCAAGCATTGGCCTTGGCGGGCTCTGAGCCCGAGAAACGCTATCTGGCCAACCGGCTACGCCTTTGCGACGGGCCACATCCGGCCGCTCGGCAATAGAGGGTGCCACTCAGCACCGGTCTGCCCATGCCCATTTACTCGCGCCGTCCTGGGGGCTAACCTGGTCCAGGCACGCCGAAGAGGAGGGGTTCGCGATGCGGTTTCGGACAGTTATCGCAGTGGGCGTGATAGTGGCGGTCGGAGCGGTGACCGTACCTGCCGGCGCCGCCGTGGCCACCAGCCGGACTACGGGGGACCCGGCAACAATCGCCTTTTACCGCACAGTCGCCGCAGCCACCGCGGCAAAGTCGGGACTGGTGGAGGTGAGCTCGGGCTTCAGCAGCGTCAGGGAAGCGAGCTCTCTTCCCTTCAGCTGGGCACAAAACGAGGCGCCGTCCGCGTCCTTCACCCCGGTGGTCGACCACATCACCATCGCAGCCAAGGCCGGAAAGATCATTTGGATCAGCGACGTCATGACGCCGCAACACGGCTGCAAGCCCACGGCGGCGCACATGTGTGAACCGGCACACATCGAGCTCACGCCCAAGGGGCTCTTCGCCGAGGTGGGCGCGTCAGGCTGCGCCACCCAGGGGCATGGGTCGCTCCTGCTCTTCAGTGCCGTCGGCGGCCCGATCGGCTACCAGGCTTACGGGCACTTCCTACCGATGGTGCGCAAGGGAGCCAACGTCGTAGTCACCTCGACCTACCCTGTCGGGGCTCAGGTCGCCACCGAAGTGGACACCATCCCGTACGCCACCCGACTGCCCATCATGACCGTAGTGCATGTCGCAAAAGCCAAGGGGAGGGCCGCGTTCACTTCCACAACGTCGACAAATTGGCTCTCCCAACAACCGGCCTTCCCGGCAATGCGGGTGTGCACCGGAGGCACCACATAAGCCAGCCCAAAGGACACCTTCGTCAGTGCGAACGCGCTGTATTGCTGGCGCACGACGGGCCCGTACTGTAAGTTATGCACCACAGCTAACAGAAGGGCGAGCGCGTGTCAGGTATGGGCAGCGCGGGCGACAATGTGACGCCGGGGCGGCCCTTTGTGGATTACGCGCGGCGCCTGGCAACTACGGCCGCCAGCCTTGGCGCTGCAGGCGTGCGAGCCGTACCCGGCGCCTTTCGGCGCGGCGTATTTGTGGGCCTGGCGACAAGCGCGGCCTACTTGCTTCAGTGGCTGACCATTGGGGCCACGGGGGCCCCGGGCGGCATAGTCTGGGGCGCCTGCACAGTTGCCGTCCAGGGCATTGTCCTGTCGTTAGCCGTATACCACCTATGCGTCGTCCCGAGCTCCGCCGCCCCGAATGCTGCCGCATCGGCGCGCTTCGCCCAGTGGCGAGCTCTGCCCGAGGTGGCTTTTGGGGTCATCGTGCTCGTGCTCGCACAAGAAATCGTCGCTCAGAGCCTCAGTTCGCTGTTCGCTGTAGACCCGTTTGCGTGGCTGGGTTACATCCTTTGGTTGCTCGCCTTCGCCCTGTTTTTCTGGCCCTGGGTGATCCTTTGGGGCGGTTGCCGGACATGGCCACGGACCGGCCTTACTGCGCAGCCCGCGCCGGGTGCGGTCCAAGTCCTGCGGACAAGGGCCCGGGCCCTTGGCTGGAAGGCACGATGGTCCTGGGCATTGGAAGCCTCCGTGTTGGTGGGTTTGTGGCAGCTGCTGCGCCCCGCCATTTCATGGGCGCTCAGGACGCTCTTCCCCTTCCCCGCGCTTTCATCGCTGCTGCAGGCGTTCGCCTTCGCTGCCGGCTGGGCGGTAATCGCAGGCCGTTTGCTGCCCCGGCTCGTCGACACGTCAAAGCCGTCGCCTCCAGTTGCAGTGACGGCCGCAGACGGCTCGAGCGGTGGCAGCGATTATGACACCCCAGCAGTAGGAGACGACCGCCCGGCAAGCCGGCCGCTGTTGGTCGGAGGAGTTCTGGCACTGGTAGTTGTCCTCGCGTTCGTGGGCTTGTCACCAAACCTCCCTCAGCTAGCCGTCACCCGGGAAATCGTGACCTCGACCACCGTCTCCCGCCTCGCCTCTGGAGATGCGGAGGGCCTGTTCGCCATCCGTCAAGGTAGTGCTGCGCTGGGCGACACGTTCGCGCTGCAAGCGATCGTGAGCGCGGCAGACCACCGCCCGCCGGCGTCGTCGGCGGACGTGGCTGAGGCAGTGTGGTGGGCGCCCCAGTCCGTGACGGCCGAACGGGTCGCGGCATGGCTTGCAGCCACATCGGTTACTCCCGGTGGCCCGGCTCAGCCCGTCCTGGTACTTGGGGATCTGGGAGACATAGCGGGGGCGCGCCAGGCCATTGCCATCTGGTACGACCGCCATGGGCGCAGCGACCGCTCCGATTTCTTCGACGCCTTACAACGCGATCCGACAATCGAGCTGGCCATGCCCTGTTCGTCGCCTGGAGCGGGTTTTACAGGGACATCCACCCAGACAGACCTGGCTAGAAGGCTCCTGGCGACCGATCAAGTGACCTTGGCGCAGGTTGTCTTCGATGCCGCCCAGCGTCACGCTTACGTAGAGGCCGTGGCGGACGAACGGACCATCGAGGGCCTTTACGCCGGAGCGCCCGCCCCGGCCGGCAAGTCGGCGCCTTTGTCCCCGACCGAGCGCCAGGAAGAGGCAGCTGGAGGGGCCATGGCCCTCAGCGGGGACCAGGGCGACGCCGTCGCCGAGATCACGGCTGCCTTCACTGAAGCGGCGACGCTCACACCCAAAGACCGCGTGGCCGCCAAAGACCGTTTGGCCGCAGATTTCTTGTACATGACGGCATTACACGGTGCCGGGTCTTCAGGGACGGACCTGGTCGCATGGGCGCAGGCCCATGGGGACAGCGAAGACCACCTCGCCTTGGGTATGAGCGACTTCCTACAGGGCAACAGACCCGCTGCTCTGTCTCAGTTCGCATTTGCCAACCGTAACGGCTCAGGGAAAACGGCCCGGTCCCAGGCCTGGGTGGCGACGGCGGAGCTCGATTACCTGAACGGCCAGTACCCACAGGCGCTGGCCGCCACAAGAAGGGCCTTAGCCCTGGGCGTGCCGGCAACCGTCCCAGCCGCCCAGGCAGTGGCGGGCAACAGCATCCTTGCTATCGGCGCCAAGGGCTCTGTTGCTGCCGCCGAGGTACACCTGCGCCAGTCCGTCCAGGCCTACCCGTACGCCTTCATGATCTGGTACACCCTCGGCCAACTCGAGTACGGCCAGGGCCTGTACCATCAAGCGGCGCTCGATGACGTAAAGGCGATGACCAGCTACGAGCTCGATGTCCGCGCAGGGATCGGCCGGTTCGCGGGGGTAGTGAACCCATCCGGTTCCATTTGGCAAGTCGGCACCGACAGCTACGGCATGCCTCATTTCCTCAGTGCCGTCCAGCAAGCAATATCAGCTGCACAACAAGCGGTCACCCAGGGGGCGGCAAAATGACGCACCGGGTAGTGCGCTCCGTTGTGAGCGTTTTGGCTGTCCTTTGCCTTGTGTTCACCAGCATGCCCCTCAACGCACCAGGCGCTTCGGCGGCGCCGCTTGCTTCCCGTGCTCTGATGCTGCGCCTGCAGCACGTCGGCTCGCCCGGCTCTGTTTGGACGGCCATCTGGGACCCGGCCAGTTCGGCCCTTTACCTGGTAGCGGACGCACCCATCACGGGTGTGGTAACAGTTAGCGAAGACGGCGCCCCCCAGCCGGTCGACTTTTACCAAGGGACGGCAACAGTCCCAATGTCGGCTGCCCAGCTCCACAGTTTCATCCCCCCGGGTGCCGTGCACATGGTGGTTTTGAATCTCGCCTCCCTCCCCGCGGCACCAACCCCGCCGCCATTGCCGTCAAACCCCAGCACAGGTTTGCCTGGGGGAGAGAAGGCGACCACTTCTACCACTTCTACGTCGACCACCACTTCCACGTCGACCACCACATCAACGACAACGACAACATCGACGACAACGACAACATCGACGACTACGACTACGACCACGACAACGACTACGACGTCCAGAGCCAGTACCACTCAGGCCAGCACCACGCGTCCAGGCACCCGACCCGCCACCACGAGGACGACTGTGGCGACCACCACTGCCGCCCCTACAACGACAACGGCCCCTACAACGACAACGGCCCCTACAACGACAACGGCCCCCACAACGACAACGGCCCCCACAACGACAACGGCCCCCACAACGACCACAACCACGCTCCCGTCCGTTGGTTGGCAGCCGCCGCCCAGCGTGCTGCCGCCGGGCCCAGCCCTCAGTCAACAACAACTCACTGAGGACCAGACTTCGGCGCTCGGCACTTTGCAAAGTGCCCTGAAGGAGGAAAGGGAGCTCGTAATAGAGCCAGCCCATGCGGCCCACGCAGTGACGGCCGCCATCAATTCGTCATTGATGGACATCGCTTGTGCGAACTCCATCCCCTTCGCGCCCGGCGGTGACTTGGTGGCGTGGGGCGACAAGGTCGACAAGTGCGTGGAGGAAGCCGAAAAAGAGGAGGCCGGGAAAGGCACTTCGTCCGAGACCTCCGACAGCGCCGCTGTCAACGCAGACCAAAGCCCCACCGCACAGGCCGAGAACCAGGTCACGGCCGAGCAAGACCTCGGCACCGAGAGCACCCAGGGCGATGCGCAGGCGCGGGCGTCAGGCGAAACCAGCACGGTTAGCCAGGTGGGCGACACGCAAACCGTACAAGTCAACGCCAACCAGACGCCGGGCCCGGGTGTGACGGACGTGCAGGAAGCCAGCATGGCTCAGACCACCGCCACCTGTAACGACGTCACGCCCGGCTGGTGTTCCGAGCTCAAGGGCTCGACCACAGGGCCCTGTAACCCCGGCGAACACGGGTGCGGTTTTGCGCCGTCGGACCAACCCGTGTCTGCGGTCGAGCCCTCCGGTCAGGTTGAGACGGCCACGGGTAACCAGCTACCTGACCAAATGAACGAGTACGTCGACCAGCCGGGCGCGGGCCAACCCAGCACCGTTGCTACCGAGGAAGACATTGGGGCGACCGCCACGTCGCCACTGCCCGGGGAAGAGGACACCTCGTTGCTCGACGTGGCCTCCTATGCCAAGGTTGGCTCGGTCCTAAAAGGTGCCGGCGACGCTATGACGGGTTTCGGGATCGTCTACGGGGGCGTCACGACGCTGGACGACCTCGCAAACGGGGACTACCGAGGGGCGGCGGCGACCGCCCTCAGCACAGGGCTCAATGTGTACACGGGCATGGCGCTCGAACCAGTCGACGTAGCGATAATGGAGGTGAGCGTCGGGCTGGGCGACGGCCCCGGTATCGTCGTCGGGATCGTGGGGGTCGTCCTTGTCAACTACGGCGCGAGCCAAGCAGTGACCTGGGTGAGCACCGCCGTGGCCAACGCCGTCGGGGATTGTTTCGCCTGGCTGGAGTCCCACCTTTTTGATATATATGCGCCGGACATTTTTGTCCGCAACCAGACAGGCGAGGCGCAGGACATCGGGATTTCAGTCCAGCCCGCGCACACCTACGACGTATCGCCACCCTTCAGCACGGCGGCCCAGGGCAACTGGGAAGTCACGGCATTGCCTGGTGGGGAGCTTTCCACGGGCACCAGGCACGTAAGTGAGCTCCACTACGAGCTCACAACCACCGCCAACTGGCAGTACGCAACCGGGTGGACGGTCCCAAGGTCCCGGTTCGACACTTGGGCGCGAGCCACGCTGGCCGCGTACGGGTTCAGTAGGCGCGCTATCGACCAGTTCGTTGCAACCTGGTCGGCATTCGCCTCCGGTGGCGGCTCGCTCACGATCTATCCGCAGAAAGGAGCGCTCGTGCAGAGCCTCGAGCCGATGACAGTAACGCCGTCCGGGCTCCCGACGCTCCGCGTGTGGTTTGTGATCTCTCCCGGCGCGCACACCAGGTTGTCAGGACCTACCGTCCCCCCTGACCCGGCTGACCGGGCGCCTGTCGAGGTACAGGAGTGGGGCGTCGTGCCGCTGCCGGGTTCGCTCGCGGGGGTGCCGAAATGATGGCGCGCCTCCGTTCCCTGCCCCCGGGGAGCACCTGGTGGGCGTCAGGGTTCTTGGCTTTTGTCGTAGTCACAATTACCACTGATGTGGCTTTCGCCGTGGTGATGTTGGGAATTGCGGCATTGGCGTTCGCTTGCCTGGCGACGCTTCGACGCACAGCTTCGATTGGGCCACTACGGCGCCGCGCGCTCGCACCAATCATTGTCGGCCTTTGTACCGTCCTCACGGGAGTGGCCGGCCACATGCTGCAGCCGGCGAGCGCGTCGCCGCGACCATTGGCCCTAGCCGCAGCGACAGTCCAGCCGGGCGCATCTGCCGCTCAGGTCGCCGCCATGCTTGTCCAGGAACTGCCCGACCGCTCATCGAGCTGGTTGCTCCTCGGCGACACCGGTGACCCGACAACTCCGCTCTCGTCGGCGTACCTCGGTTATGAGCGAGCGCTCATTGCCGACCCGCACCAGGTGCGGGCGGCCTTGGGCTTGGCACGCCTGTACTTGGCTCGCAACCAGTCACTCCTCGATGTCGAGATTGCCGATTTTTATACGCAGCTGGCGGGTTTCCACTCCCCGCCGCTACGGCCCGCCAGTTGATGGACCGGTGCCGACCCTTAGGTTCAGTCGAGCAGTGAGCGTGTCCTGAGCGCTCCTCTGCCGGCTCGGAGATGCCGGGGTGGCAGCCAGGTACAAGCGGCCATGCTCTGGAGTCAAGCCCAGTGGGGCCAGGAAAGGGCCATTGAGGGCCCGGTCGTCGTCGGTGGGTGAAGGTCAGTCTCTCCAGGTCCATATCCCGGTCACCCTGTCCCGTACGGCGATGGCCATGCAGAAGTCAGGCGCGGGGCACGACAACGCATTGACAGAAGTCGCCACGAACTTCGGGTCGAGGCGATCGGTTGGCCACTTGCGCCCATCGAAAACCGACCATCCCTGAGGGATTGTGAACATGCCACAGAACGTCGTGTTCGCGCAAGAAACCACCCCCGGTGTGTAAGGGCGGATGCCTCCTATTATCTCAGGCTGCGGCGCCGACCATCTTTGGCCGTCCCAGGTCCAGTAGCTCGCCTTGCCTTTGACGTACCCGCCGATAAAGCAACTTGACGGACTCCCGCAGGAGAAGGCGTAGGTCTCACCAGCCATAAATTCGCCGGTGAGATGAGCCTTTTTTACGACGGCGCCTCGGTCAACCACCGCCGTGTTGCCGGTGCTACTTGTGAGAACACACTCTGCCGCCAAGCGGGGGCAGGAGAGCGCCCCTGCGTAGTTGTCCAGCACTTTGCTTATCGCCGCCGGCTCGCTCCATGCCCTACCGTTGAAGACCAGGGCGGCGCCCGTCGAGCCATCTTCGGCGAGGCAAAAATGCGTATTACATGAAAAGGCGTAGATATTTGCCATGGACGACTTCTCGACGTGGGAAAACGGGGACCAGGTCGAGCCGTCCCAATGGGATGAATAGGCGCCGCTGGTCATCCCCACGCAGTCGGTGTCGGTGATGCACCCGAGGAAGGTAACCGGAGCGGCCCCTGGGCCATGCAGCGGGACGGAGTTCGTCGGGTACCAACGATGGCCCCTCCACACTTCCCCGATCAGTCCATTAGGGGGGGCCCAACCTGCGGGCGTCCTCACGTAGGCGTCCGTCGCCAGGCAGAAAGTGCTCGAAGTGCACGTGAGAGCGGCGGGACCGAGGTCGGGTGCAGGCAGGCCCGGCGCCAGGGCCCACACCCCCGCGCGCGGGACGGGCGAGGTGGCGACCGAGTGCGAAATCAAGGGGAGCACGCCGAGCATAACTGCAGCAAGGAGCTTCGTCCTGGTGAACACATCTACCTTTCGGTCGACTGGTTAGTTAGAAATGAAGCTAGCAATCGCCGGACTGCGCCGGCGGCATTAGCGACCGTCGGGGGCGAAGTTTCAATGCGGGCGCGTTCAATACCCAAGCGCGGCACCGAGAGCGCCGAGCAGCCCGTCCAGGTTGTGCTCGGCCGCCTCGGCGGCGACACTCAGGCCCCGGGCGCGCGCCGCGGCAGATGTCGTCGGCCCGATGCAGGCCACAACGGGCGGCACATCAACGCCGGCCGTCAACGCTTGGTCCACATAGCTGTTCACCGCCGAGGGCGAGGCAAAACATATGGCATCAGCCTGGGAGGCGAACTCGAGGACCTCGACCGGCTGCTCCACCGCGACAGTGCTGTACGCCTCCACGGCATCGACGTCCCAGCCGGCCTTGGCCAGTCCATCGCGAAGGACCGCTCGGGCGCCGGCAGCCTGGGGCAACAGGACAGACGAAATGTCGCTCCCGCGGGCCGCTACGGGCGCCGAGGGAAAGGCAGCGACCAAGCCTTCTGCTCGGTGATCGCTTGCCACCAGGTCGGCGCCGGCCCGGTGACGTTCGAGCGCCGCAGCCGTTGCCGGGCCCACGGCAGCCAGTTTCGTAGAGGCGAGCCGGCGGACATCGGGGACCAGGGCAAGAAGGGCGTCGACGGCGTTGGCCGAGGTGAATGCGGCCCACGCATAAAAACCGGCTTGGGCACGCTCGGCCGCCGCACCAAGCGCTACACCCCCGTCCGCCGGCGGTGCAACGCCTATCACGGGCACGGGCATGGGCCGTGCACCAAGGCCGCGCAACGCGGAAACGAGCGGGGACGCCTGGTGGGCGGCCCGGGTGACGACCACCGTGCGCCCGGCCAAAGGCCCGGAGCGGTACCACTCAAGGTCGAGGCCTGCCACCTGCCCTATCACCATCGTTACCGGGGCCTTTACCGGGGTCTGGCCCAGTTCGGCCAGCGTGGTCCGCACCGCCTGCTGGTAAGGCTCTGTCCCCCACTGCACGGCCATGACCGGGGTGGAGCCGGCCAAGCCTCCGGCCATCAAGCGCTCGGCAATGCGCGCCCGCCGGGAAGCGCCCATGAGCACGACGATCGTCCCCCCGGTGGCAGCCAGAGCCTCCCAGTCCGTGCCACCCTCCTCGATCGAGCGGGTGTGGCCCGCCGCCACCGTGAACGAAGTGACCATCCCCCGTTGGGTCACAGGTACACCGGCATAGGCCGGCGCGGCGACGGCCGAGCTGATGCCGGGGACGACTTCGTAAGAGATGCCGGCGGCCTGGAGGGCCAGCGCTTCCTCGCCGCCCCGGCCAAAGACAAACGGGTCCCCACCCTTGAGCCGCACAACGCGCCGGCCCGCTGCAGCATGCTCGACCAGCAACTGGTTTATAGCTTCTTGGTCGCCGCGGTCGTCGGGTTGCTTGCCGACATCGATGTGCAAGGCAGCGGGGGGCGCCAGGGCGAGTAGCACCGGGCTGCTCAAGCGGTCGTGCACCACTACGTCGGCCTCGGCCAGCACCTCTGCCCCGCGCACAGTGAGCAGTCCAGGGTCCCCGGGCCCAGCGCCGACCAGGTAGACGCGACCCGTCTTTGCCCCGTCAGCACCAGGGCACGCCCTGTCAGCACCCGTCATCGGGCCGCCAGCAACTCCCTGCCACCGCCGGCCAGCACCGCCTCCGCCACTGACCGCCCAAGATCGGCTCGCCTGCTCACGCCCCCCTCGCCGCTACGGCGTACAACGGTCTTGCCATCCGGGCTGGCAAGCAGCCCCTCGATATGCACCGATGTGCCATTGACGATGGCATGAGCAGCCACAGGAAGGTCGCAGGCACCCCCGATGGCGGCCAGGAACCCCCGCTCGGTTTCGGCCGCGGCGCGCACGTCCTCGTCATCGATCGCCGCCAACAGGGCGGCCACCGCCTGGTCCCCCTCCCGGCACTCGACGGCTATGACCCCCTGCGACACCTGCGGCAGCATTACCTGCGCATCGAGCGTCTCGCATAGACCAGGGGAAAGGCCGAGCCGGTCCAGCGCCGCTTTGGCCACCACGATGGCGCCACCCGGCGGCACGCGGCGCAGGCGCGTGGCGATGTTGCCCCGCAGGCTCACGAAGTCGAGGTCGGGGCGGGCGTGGGCCAGCTGGGCGCGCCGGCGCTGGCTCCCAGTGGCCACCGTGGCCCCGGTGGGCAGGGAGGCCAATGTGGCGCCTACCAGCACGTCGCGAGGGTCGGCCCGCTCCGGCAGGGCAGCCAGGGACAGCCCGGCATTGGTTACAGGCTGCAGGTCCTTGGCCGAGTGCACGGCGGCATCGGCCGCGCCCCCCAGCACCGCCTCCTGCACCTCGCCGACGAACACCCCCCGGCCGCCCATTTCCCAAACGGGCACGTCGGTGCGCCTATCCCCCGCTGTGGTCACGGGCACCAAAGCAACTTCCAGACCGGGATGCGCAGCGCGAAGCAATGCGGCGACCCTATGGGCCTGCCACAACGCCAGCTCGCTGCCCCGGGTGGCCAGGCGCAGCACGCCGGTCAGGGCTCCAGGCCGAACAGCTCCCGGAAGGCAGCCGCCAGGGCGTCGCCTCGCGCCGTACCGGCGGCAGCCTTCAGGTTGACGGTCGGCTCGTGCAAGAGCTTCGCCACCAGCCGGCGGGTGACGAGCTCCACCGCTTCGAGCTGGTCCGTATCGAGGCCCTCCAGCCGCTTACGCACACGCCCGAGCTCCTGGCGCCGCAGCTCCTCGGCACGCTCGCGGGCCAGCGCCACCAGCGGTGCGACGGAACGCTCCGCCACCGAGCTCGCGTAACGGTGCAGCTCCTCGGCCACGATGCTCTCGACGGCGGGGATCTCGGCCCGGCGGTCCTCGGCACGCAACGTCACGTACTTGGACAGGCGGTCCATGTCGACCAGGGTGACCCCCGCCAGCCTGCCCACCTCAGGACCGACGTTGCGCGGCACCGACAGGTCCACGATCAGCATGGGCCTCTCGGGCCGGGCGGCCAGACCGGCTTCCAGCACGTCCGTACCGAGCAGGTCCGTGCCCATGACAGAAGGGTCGCCGGCCGTGCAGCAAACGACGATGTCGGCACCCGCGAGGGCATCCTTGGCCGCAGCCCAGGCCACGACCATGGCGCCCACCTCACCCGCCACCCGCTCGGCGCGCGCCCGGGTGCGGTTGACCACCACCACCTCGGGGCTCCCCGGGGCATTGGCCAGGGCCCGCACCGTCGACTCGCCGACCTCGCCAGCTCCCAGCACCAGGGCACGCTTGCCCGCCAGGTCGCCCAGCACGTCAACGGCCATCTCGACTGCGGCGTAGGAGAGCGACGTCGTGCCCCTGGAGATGCCCGTCTCAGTACGGGCCCTCTTGCCCACTATCAACGCGTGCCTGAAGGCAGAAGCGAGGGTGGAGCCGGAGACGCCCTCCTTTCGAGCGGACTCAGCGGCCGACTTCACCTGGCCGAGGATCTCCGGTTCGCCGAGCGAGGCCGAGTCAAGACCGGCAGAAACCCTGAACAGGTGGCTCACCGCCGCCTCGTCGAAGTAGGCGTAGAGGTGGTCCGAGAAGGCCTCGGGGGGCCGGCCGCTCCACGTCGCCAGGAACTCGCGGATGTCGGCCATGGCCCCGTGGAAGCGCGACACAACGGCGTAGACCTCGGTCCGCATGCAGGTGGACACCACCACGACCTCTTGTAGGTGCGGGCGCGCCGCCAGGTCTGCCAGCGCCTTGGGCAGGTCGACGGGAGAGATGAGAAGGGGTTCGAGGGCCTCCAGCGGCACAGTGCGGTGGTTGACCCCGACAACTACAACAGACACGCCTCCAGGCGCTCCTTTACTTCGGCGCGGCGTCCTTGCCTTATCAGGTCGAGCATGGCCCAATCGAGCGCTGGTCGCCAATCGACGTCCTCGGTGCTCCTTCCTTGCGCTTTTAGTCTGGCCCGCATCTCGCCCAAAAGGTCCGCGAGAACGGCAAGTTCTGGGCCCATTTCAGATTCGACGTGAGCCCGGAGAAAAGATGCCAGTGCCGGGCTGTGGCCCCCGGTCGACACCGCCACGCTCACCGGTCCTTGACGGGCAACGGCGGGAAGGATGAAAGAGCAGCGTGCGGGGTCGTCAGCCGAGTTCACCCAGATGCCGGCAGCCTCGCCGTCGTCGAACACCGCTTGGTTGGCCTCGGGGTCGCCCGTGGCAGCCACAGCCAGCCAGTAGCCAGCGACTTCACCCCGGCGGTAGGGGCGCTCTTCCACCCCGGCCAGGCCCTCCAGCGCCCGCATGGGCTCGCGCACCTCGGTGGCCACGACGTGGACCAGGGCTTGGGCTGCCAGCAGCCCGGCCGCCTTGCGCGATGCCACCTGGCCGCCGCCCACTACCAGGCACCGTTTTCCCGCCAAGACCAGGGCGGCGTGGAAGACAGGCGCATCTACTGGCATGTGCCGGCCTCCGCGTGCTCCGTGCCTCGACGTTCGCCCGAGGTAAGGGTGTTCTGGAAGTAGCTGAGGACCTGCAGCTCGACACCCAGGTCGACGCGCCTCACGCACACCTCCGGGCCCAGGTTGAGCACGGCCGGCGCGAAGTTGAGCAGGGAGGTGACGCCAGCGGCGGCAAGGCGCTCAGCCGCCTCCTGGGCGACCCCTGCGGGGGTGGCCAGCAGGGCCATCGTTATGCCCTCCCTGCGCACAACCTCTTCGAGGGCGCTGAACGGGTGGATCTCGACACTGGCAAGATGGCGGCCGACCTTGTCGGGGTCGCTGTCAAAAGCCGCCACCACCCGGAACCCGCGCTCTGCAAAGCCCCGGTAGCCGGCAAGGGCGCGACCCAGGTTGCCCGCCCCGACCAGGGCGACGCGGTACTCGCGGTTGAGCCCCAGGTGGCGGTTTATGTGCTGGCAGAGCGAGTCCACGTCGTAACCGACCCCCCTCGTACCGAAGCTGCCGAGGTAAGAGAGGTCCTTTCGCACCTGGGCGGCGTTGACGCCGGCACGGGTGGCGAGAGCCTCGGATGACATGGTGGCGTGGCCTTCGGCGCCTGCCTCCGCCAGTGCACGCAGGTACATGGTCAGGCGCTTGACCGTGACCTCGGGCAACACGGCGGGCTGCCTGGTCTCTGAGCCTGTGCCCGGCTGGGCGCCGCCCCCTGGATGCGCGCTTTCGCGCCGTGGAGCCGGCGAGGGAGCCCGTGCCGGTGCGGGCTTCGTGGCGGCGAGTTGCGCCGGGGCAGGGGCGGGCGGAGCGGGCGCCATTTGCTCAATGCTACGCCGGGCCCCGTGACGATACTCCCCAGGGCTTGTGGCCCTTGTGCGGGAGTGCCCGCCGGAGCGCACCGGTGCAGAGCGCACGACGCCGTACACCAACGCCTGTAGACCCTGCTCTGGTGAGCTCTGCTCGGCTGCCAGGCCCGGGTCTAACACCGTCGAACGTAGCGTGAGCGCCGGCAACGAAGCGCGCGAATCACGCTGGCCATTTAGGACCGGCCCTTTCAGGACCGGCCCGCGTTGCCGGCAGGTGCGGGGCGCATGCTGAGCACGTCACCCTCGGCCAGCCCGAGCGCGCCAGCGGCGTCGCCCCTGTTCAAGCACAGCGCCGCCTGCCCTTCGGAGTCGACCAGCACCCCCAGCTGGCCTCCCGCCAGGTCGGCGAACGTCCGTGCCCGGGTGGCCAACACCGCCGAGCCACCCCGAGCCGTGCTCACCTCGTACCACGAGCCCACGCCAGCCAGGTCGGCCCCGGTTGCGCTCAGCTGGACGTTGCCGAAACAGTCGACCCAGGTGACCTCGCACTCAAGGGAGCCATCGTCGTGGCGAGACACGCCAGGGCGTCCCAGGAGCACCAGGTTGGCTGGATCCGTCGGAGCGCCGAGGTCGGCAAGCCGGGCCCCCCGGGCCAGTTCGGCTGCGGCAGGAGCAAAGACATCGCGCCCTGCGAATGTCGGGCCCTTGGCGGGAAGCCAGTACCCGCGGTCTTCCAGGACCACTGCGGCGCTGGCGCCCCCCAGGGCTTCCAGGGCCAGCGGGAACAAGCCGTTGTCTGGGCCAACGAAGAAAAGTGGGCCGCCTCCCGCTCCCACCGTCTCGACTGCGACCATGCTCCTTGGCGTCCCGACCCCGGGATCCACGACACCCACGACCGCTCCGTCGGCCAGGTAGGGCGCGGCGCGCAGGAGGGCCAAGCTGCCTGCCCTCACGTCCTGGCGGGCTATCCCGTGGGTGAGGTCGACGATGGGCGCATCGGGTGCGCGCCGGCGCAGCACGCTGTGGACAACGCCGACAAAACCGTCCTTCAGCCCGTAGTCAGTAAGGAGGCTGACTACGAAACGGCCGTTCAGCCCGCCGCCGTGTACTGGTCAGCGAGGTAGCTGTCGACGTCCTCCTCGCGGATGCGATAAGAGCGTCCCACCCGCACAGCCGGCAGCCGGCCTGCTTGGACAAGACGGTATACGGTCATGTTGGAGACCCGGAGCAGGTCTGCTACCTCGGCAACCGTGACATAGCGCGACCTGGGCCGGGCGTCATTGAGCTTGCCCATGTTCACCCTTCTCCAACTATGAGGGTAGGCGAAAACGGGACGGTTCGCTCAGGGGCGAAACCCCCGGCTTTCCCCTGAGCGAGCGTGGCGAAAGACCGGGAGCCGGGCCTGGGGGAGCTAGCCCAGCTCTTGGCTACGAGCTGCGGCGGCGGCCACCGCCTCGATGAACGCCGACCTGGTGGCAGCCGCTTCCAGGCGGCGAAGGCCGGCCGCCGTCGTCCCACCCGGGGAGGTAACGCCGGCCCGCAGCACCTCAGGCAGCTCACCGGTCTCCGCCATCATGCGGGCCGCGCCGAGGAGGGTTTGTACGGCCAGGTCACGCGCCGTTGGGCGGGGCAGGCCGGCGAGGACCCCGCCCTCGATCAAGGCCTCGGCCACAAGGAACACGTACGCAGGCCCCGAACCCGACAGGCCGGTGACGGCGTCGAGCATCTTCTCAGGGACCGTGACGCTGAGCCCGACCGAGCTCATGAGCGACACCGCCCATTGCAGGTCCTCTTCTGACGCCCGGGCCCCCTTGGACAGGGCCGTCGCCCCGGCGCCCACCTGCGCCGGCGTGTTGGGCATGGCACGGATGACGGCCACGTCGGGGCCGCACCACGACTCGAGTTCGGCCAAGCGCACTCCGGCGGCGATCGACAGGACGCGGGGCACCCCCGCTGCCCGGAGGGCTTCGCAGGTGGTGCGCACGTCGGCGGGCTTGACGGCGACGACTGCCCCCTGCGCCGGACCGATCGGGCCGTCGCCCAGGGTCACACCCCGGTAGCGGTCAAGGAGAGCACCGGGGGCAACAAGTTGTTGGCGCCGGACGGCCGAGACCTCGCAGACAGCGACCTCGTCCGCGGAGGCCCATCCCGAGCTGAGCACCCCTGCCAGCAGGGCCTCGCCCATCTTGCCTGCACCTACAACCAGCAACTTGGCGGTCATGGCTCAACCATAGAGGGGGCCGATCACAGGTGGGCTGTACTGCTGCAGCCCGAAGGCGACAACGCTTCGCACTTCCCCGAACGAAACGCCGGAGCGCCTCCGAGCCACAGCAGAGCCAATGGTAGCGGTAGGAGGCGACGAGTGCACCGGTCAGGAGGGGTGCCCTGCCACTGCGACGTCGGGGGCGCGCAGGCGCGATGCCTCCCTCAGCTTGTCCACGAAGGGCCCGAGCGCCAACTCCTCGTGTTGCCTCCCGCCTGGGCCCCGGACGGAAACGGAGCGGTTGGTCATTTCCCGTTCCCCCACAACAACCATGCACGGGAAATGCTTATGGCGCGCGTCGCGTACCCGGGCCCCAAGAGTTTCGTCCCTGCTGTCCAGCTCCGCCCGGATCCCCACCTTTCCAAGGGCAGCGTGCACCTCGACGGCGTAGGCGAGCGCGTCCCCAGTCGCCGGCAATACCAAGACCTGGACCGGCGAGATCCAAAAAGGGAGCGCTCCGGCGTGGACCTCGAGTAGGTGGGCCACCATCCTCTCCATGGTGGAAACGATCGACCGATGTACCATCACCGGCACCGCCTCGCCGGTCCCCGAGCGGTATTTGAGGCCGAAGCGCTCCGGGAGGTGAAAGTCCAGTTGCACAGTCGACAGCGTCTGCTCGCGCCCGAGTGGATCCCTTACCTGGATGTCGATCTTGGGGCCATAAAAGGCGGCCTCGCCGGGCGCTTGCTCATAATCCATGCCCAACTTGTCCAGCACGCCCCGCAGCGCCGCTTCGCTGCGGAGCCAAATGCCCGGCGCGGCGGCGTACTTGTCGCTTTCTCCGTGCAGCGATAGACGCAGGCGCGGCTTAGGGAGGCGCAAAGTGCGGTAGGCGCGGCCGATCAGTCCCAATATCGAAGCAACCTCCTTGCCGACCTGATCGGGCGCGGCAAAAACGTGGCCGTCATTCAACGTCATCTGGCGCACACGCGACAGGCCACCCACCGAGCCAGAGCGTTCACGGCGGAACATCGCCCCGACCTCGGCAATGCGCACCGGCAACCGGCGGGCGCTGCGAGCCTCCGACTCATAAATGAGGATGTGATGGGGGCAAAGCATCGGCCGCAACACAACTTGCTCGCCGTTCATGTCCATAGGTGGCCACATATCGGCGCGGTAGTGCACCCAGTGACCCGAGCGCTCGTACAGGGCACGCTTGGCCAACATCGGGGTATGCACGTGCTCGTAGCCGGCCTCGCGCTCGAGCTCAACCACGAAGCGCTCGAGTTCGTCGCGCACCGCGGTGCCTGCGGGGAGCCACAAAGGCAGCCCTGGCCCGCATACGTCACTGCTGGCAAATATCCCCAGCTGGCGGCCGATCTTTCGGTGATCGGGCAAGACCATCGTGTTATCTCCTCTCTCGGGCGGCCACCGGCCCGGCCAGGAGACAAAGCACCCCCGAGCCGCCGGCCCGGGGTGATCGCGTTATGTGCTGCTACGCGCCATCGCCGGGATTACCCGGCGTCGTCGTATCAAAGGCTCGAGACCTCAGCACGGCATTGGACGCTAATCGTGAGGACAACATGACGCCAGCGATTATCGGGGCGCGCTGGTGGCGCCGGCGATATTAGGACTGAGCTGCGCGCCTTGGTGTCGTTGCGCTACCGGCAGCTGACGAGCTCGCGTCCCGCAAGTGTGCTGCACAGAGCCGACACCTTGCGGGCCGCGGCGCGCCATGTGTAACCGGCTGAGCGCCGGTGCGCCGCCTCACCCAGAGCACGGGCCAAAGAGCGGTCCGAGAGCACTTCACCGAGGAAATGGGCGAAGCCGTCGGCATCCCCGGCGGGTACCAGGTACCCCGTGCGCCCGTGGTCGACAAGGCGGGTGAGGCCGCCCACGGCAGAGGCGACGACGGGGATGCCACACGCGGCGGCCTCCAAGGCGACCAGCCCGAAGGACTCAGACCGGCTCGGGACGATACAGGTGTCCGCCGCCCGGTAGTAGGTAGAGAGCAGTTCATGGGGCTGGGGCGGCAACAACGTCATCCGGTCCGCCAGGCCATGGCGCTCCACCACGGCGCGGGCGCTTTGCAGTTCCTGCTCGCCCCGGGGTCCGCTGGGGCCTCCGATCACGACCAGATGGGCAGCCTTGGCCCTGCCCGAGAACGCATGACCACCGCCGCCCGCCCCGGCCAGGACAGCCAAGGCCTCAACGGCGCAAACCAGGCCCTTCAGTGGCTGGACCCGCCCCACGAACAGCACGATCGGTACGCCTTCGGGGAGGCCGACTGCCCGGCGGGCCTGGCCCTGGTCCCCCGGCGAAAAATAGGCCGTGTCCACCCCTGGGGCCACCACCTGGACCCGCTCGGGGTCTGCCCCGTAGAGCTTCACCAGCTCAGTGGCCTCCACCTCGGACGACGCCAGCAAGGCGTCGGAGCAACCGATGGCGGCCTGCTCGCCGGCCAGGCGCTTGGCTGCCACCTCGGGTTCCCCCTCCCCTGCCGCCGTCTTGACCCGGTCCAGGGTGTGGAAGGTG
>DASSZK010000291.1:0-4760 GCA_035702845.1 Acidimicrobiales bacterium | reverse complement strand
GTCTACCGCTCGTTGGCTTGATGCCGTCCTACGTGTGACCAGCTAGGGTCGGACCGGTGCGTGTCTTGGTAACAGGGAGCCGGGGTTTTGTTGGCCCCTGGCTGGCTGAGCATCTGACCTTGTCCGGTGATGAGGTCGTCGAGCTGGCCCCAGGCACGGATGTGACCGACGCAGGTTCGCTTGCCGGAGCGGTTGAGCATGCGGCTCCCGAGGCCATCTGCCACCTTGCGGCCCAGTCCAGCGTGCGGGTGTCCTGGGAGGACCCGGCGGGAACTTTTGCAGTCAATGCCGTGGGCACCCTTAACCTGTGTGCTGCCGCCATGCGGCTCGCGCCGGCGCCGAGGGTGCTGGTTGTCAGCTCGGCCGAGGTCTACGGCAAGGTGCCTCCTGAGCTCATGCCCGTGGTGGAAGACCAGCCGTTTGCCCCGGCGACGCCATACGCGTCGAGCAAGGTGGCGGCGGAGATGGTCGGCCTCCAGGCGTGGTTGGGGAGAGGTCTACCAGTCGTGCGCGCCCGGTCCTTCAACCATACGGGCCCAGGCCAACCCAGAGGCTTCGTCGTACCTGATCTCGCCGCCCAGGTGGCCGCAGCCGCTCGCGGGGACACCAAGGAGATCCTGACGGGCAACCTGGGAGTGAGCAGGGACATTACCGACGTGCGCGACGTGGTCCGCGCCTACCGCCTACTCCTGGTCTCTGGCGAGCCCGGCGAGGCGTACAACGTGTGCTGCGGCGAGGCCACAGTGCTCTCGGACATCCTTGCGCGCCTGGTGGCGCTGGCCGGTGTGGACGTGCCGGTGCGGGTAGACCCCGGGCGGGCACGACCGGCCGATGTGCCGGTGCACGTCGGAAGCCGGGCCAAACTTCACGCGCTCACCGGGTGGTCCCCCGAAATCCCCCTGGACCGCACCCTCGCCGAAGTGTTCGAGAGCCAGCTTGCCGCCGGGGCGAGCACGCAGGGCCAATAGTCGGTCAGGGCAAATAGTCGGTCAGGGGTAGTTGGGCCGGCTTGCCGGGGCTTTTAGCACCTGCAAGGCCAATCGGCTGAAAGCGACAGCCTCCTTCATCACCTCACGTGCCTCGTCGGCGACCTGGCGCGCCTGCTGGCGGGCCTGGTCCGGGACGTTTGAGGTGAGTGAGCCGGCCAGGTTTGAGACGGCGCCGGCCATGTCAGCCACCAGGGGCTCGATGCGGCCCGTGGCCTCACCGGCGAGCTGGCCGAGGCGCTCGACAGTTTCGCCTGCGGCTCGCTGAGCGGCTGCGGCAGCATGCTCGGCGGCATGCGAGGCGGCGCGCCCGGCGATGTCCCCTGCCACGGGTGCAGCGGCGTTGGCGGCTGCCCGCAACAAGCGCTTTTCGAGGTCCCGGCGTAGCACTTGGGCACGCTGGAAGCCGAGGACGCCGAAGCCCACTGCAATGTAGACCGGTCCTTCGACCATCTCGGCGAAGCGGCGGAAATTCAGTTCTGCCATATCCCGATGGTACCGCTGGGGTGCCGCGGGCCCCTGCTACGCTCGGGAACGCTGTGGGTGCTGAGGGGGCGGCGCCGCCCGTTGTCGCGGTTGTTGTGGCTCGACGCCCCGGTCCCTGGTTCGAAAATTGCCTTCGCTCGCTGGCCGAGCAGGACTATTCGGCGTTATCTGTCCTGGTAGTGACCGAAGACCCGGCACTGGTGGCTCCACAGGTCGCATTGGCCTTCCCTGAGGCACACATCGCTGCCGTGCCGGTCGGTGCCAGTTACGCGTTGGCGGCCAACGCCGGCGTCGAGAAGGTGGAGGGCGCGGCGCACGTGCTCGTTTGCCATGACGACGTAGTCCTCACGCCGAGCTCGGTGCGCCTATTGCTCGAAGAGGCGTACCGTAGCAATGCCGGGCTCACGTGCCCGAAGGCCTTGATGTGCGAGGCGCCGGCCCGCCTCTTGTCGGTGGGGCTCGGCGCTGACCATTTAGGCGTAGTGCACTCGCTTGTCGAGCGTGGCGAGCTAGACCAAGGCCAGCACGACGCGGTCCGGGAAGTGTTCGTCGCCGGCGGTGGAGCGCTGCTCGTCCGCACGGATCTGTGGCGTGCTCTCGGCGGCTTCACGTCCACCGTGCACGCCGGGCCCTGTTCGGGCGAGGTTGTCGCCCAGGAGCTCGACCTGTCTTGGCGGGCACACCTCGCCGGTGCTCGGGTCCTGGTGGCGCCTCAAGCCGTCGTACGCCACCACGAAGAAATGGAAGGCGAGGCCGGGCGTGCCCGGCCCTGTGACGCCCATCGGTTGCGAGCGGTGTGGTCCTGCTACGGAGCGGTCGTCCTCACCGCCATGTTGGCGGTGGCCACCTTGTTGCAGCTGAGCGAGTGCGGGTGGGCCCTAGCCCACCGCCGTCCCCGGCGCCTCGTCCTGGCCCCACTGCTAGCCGTCCCCGGCTCGCTGCGCCCCTTGTCGTCGCTACGGCGCGAGCGCGCTCACGCCCAGTCCCTACGGTGCCGGTCCGATCTACGGCTATGGAGGTTGCAGAGCCGCGGCAGCGCTCGGCTGCGCTCAGCGGTGAGGGCGCGAGTCGAAGTCGGTCATCAGTTGGCCCTCCACGAGCGCAGGCCGTGGTCCGCCGGTTGGCGACCGATGGTCGCGGGCGCCGTTGTGCTGGGCGCTGTAGTCGTGTTCGGGACACGTCACCTCTTTGGGGCTTTCCCGGTGGCGGGATCGCTTCCCGCTACAGCCGGCGCCCCTGGCGAGTGGTGGTCCTCGTGGTGGGACGGGCGTGCGACCGGGAGCCTCGCCGCTGTAGGAGCGTCTCCTGCTTTGGCCTGGATGTTCCTCTTGAGCCTGGCCGGGTTCGGCTCGGCGAACTTCGCCACGCACGTGGCGGTGCTGGCTCCGCTGTTTGTTGGGCCGCTCGGGGCATACGCTTGCGCATCAAGGTTGGCGGGTCGCCGGGCCGGCGCGCTTGCCGGCGTGCTCTACACCTCGGTGGGCGTCGGCTACAACGCCGTGGCCACTGGGGACTGGGCGGTGCTTGTCGCGTTCGCGGCGGCTCCCTGGATTGTGGGGGCTGTAATGGCCGACGGGCCACCCAGCGCTTTGGGAGCCGAGGTCCGCCGCGCTGTCCGTCCTGGGGTGGGTTTGGCGGTGGCCTTCGCGTTCGTGCCCGCAGTTGGTCTACTTACCGTTGCCGGGGGAGCGGCCTGTGCCGGCGCCGTTTGGCTGGTGCGCGGCGGCAGGTTGGCCTTCGCATCGCTGGTCCGTGCGGCGACCATGTTGGCCTGCGCCTTGGTCGGCTGCCTACCTTGGTCGTTTGGCGTCGCCCACACCTGGTCTGCATGGGTGGGCGCGGCGGGCTCAGGGAACGCCGCGAGCGCTGGTGAGGGGAATTCGTTCTTGTCCCTGCTCAGCTTCCATGACGGGCCCCATGGCGGCGGCCCGCTTGGGCTGGCCCTGGTGGTTGCCGCACTTTGTGCCCTTACGATTGTGAGGGGCCAGCAGTTTGCCCGGGCTGCCCAGTTGTGTGCCGTGGCTGTGGTGATGTTGGTCTTGGCCCTGGTCGGCGCCCGAGGCTGGGCACCGCTTCCCGACGAGGGCGTCATGCTTTGCTTCGCCGCTGCGGCTTTGTGCAGTGTCGTCGCCACCGGCGCTGCGACCGTGGTCGGGGAAATCGGCTCTTACCGCCTGGGTTGGCGCCACCTGGCGCCAGGCTTGGGGGTCATCGCTGTGGTGCTCGCGCCCCTCCCGTTGTTGTCTTGGGCGGTCAGCGGGAGCTGGGGCCTCCCAGCCGCCGGAGCGGAGTCGGCCTACCCGTTCCCGGCAGGTGACGCTCAGGGTGACTACAGGGTGCTTTGGGCCGGCACCGACCGCAGCGAACTGCCCGTGCCCGCTCAGGGGGCGCTCGACGCGCCAGGGCTACCTGCGCCACTCGCTTTGTCCGCGACTGTCGATGGTGCAGCTGGCCCCTTGCCGGCCGAATGGCCTGGCGCTGCAGGGCCCCAGCTCTCGTATGCCGCGGGGACGATGGCCCTTGCCGTCAGTGACCGGACTACGCAGCTTGGCCACATGTTGGCGCTTCTCGGCGCGCGCTACGTGGTCGTGCCCACAGGTACACCGGCAGAGGCGGCATTGGTCGCTGCACTGCGCCGCCAGGTGGACATGTCCGACGTGGGTCTTAGCCCGTCGTACGCCGTTTTCGGCAACGACGCATGGGTGCCTCTGCTGGGGGTTACAGGCCAAAGAACGGCCCAGGCCATGCGGGCTTTGGCCGCCACGCCGGCACGGGCCGGGACGCCCGGACAGCCTTTTGCGATCGGGCGAGCTGTGCGGGCCGAGGAGCTGAACGTCGGGGATGCCCAGCCGTTGCGGGGAGCGGCCGGAGAGGCTCGCTCCAGCCTGCTCGTCCGGTCGCCCGTGTGGCTGTACGGTGCGTATGGTCGTTCACTGCAGGTACTGGTCGATGGCCACCAACTGGTCGCCCAGCCCGCCGGCATCGATGGTTCCTTGTGGGGCCCGCTGCCCGTAGGGCGCGACACCATCTCGGTAAGCGCCGCCACGTCTGGGGGTGCGCCGTGGCAAGCGTTGATCGAAGTACTGGCCTTCGCTTTTCTGGTGTCGTCGAGGCAGGTGCTCCGGACTGTTCGCCGGCCCGGGAAAGCTTCGCATACCCCGAGTTCGGTGGCCAGCCTGCACCTCGCTGAGCAGCCGTTGCTCGAAGCCGGCTCTTGACTGTGCCTGAGCTCGAGTTGCCTGACCGCCAGTTGCCTGACCGCCAGGTCTCGGACCGCCGGTGGCCGGT